>NZ_JAALEA010000059.1 GCF_014145145.1 Dietzia cercidiphylli | reverse complement strand
TCAGAACTCTGCTTTCCGAAGCACGTCCCTAACAGTCCAGGACCGAGTGCACGAAGGCGTGGCCCATCTTCGGATTGCGGTGGCAGTTGCGGGCCTTGCCCGGGGTGGCGGCGCGGTTGCGGTCGCCTTGGCGTCGGCCGACGAACCGCCAGCCACCACCGTCGGGGATCTGCCCGAACTTCTTGACGTCCACGTGCACCAGATCCCCGGGCCGCGGGTGTTCGTAGCGGCGCACGGGTTCACCGGTCGCCCGGTCGCAGTACGATAGTCGGTTCAGCCGGCACCGGACCAGGATCTGGTGCGCGGTCGAGGGCGCGAGGCCACACAGTGCGGCCAGTTGGACCGGCCCCAGGCGTTTGCGTAAGCGCAGCGAGACCAGCCTTTTGGTCACCGCGGGACAGGTTTTGGCGGGGCTCGAGTGCGGCCGGCTGGAGCGATCGGTCATGGGCTCACCGGCGCGGTACCGGTCGGCCCAGCGTTTGACCGTGGGCCAGGAGCACTGGAACCGGGCAGCGACTTCGGTGATCGGCACGCCGTGATCCACAACGAGTTGCGCGACACGGAGACGGTGACGCGGGGTCAATGCCGCGTTAGCGTGGGACATGAAGGCTTCCTGTTCGGTGAAGTGTTTCCTAGACAGCTCCACTCCACCGCAGGAAGCCTTCCTACGTCACCGGATCACACTCTCTCGACCAACGTCTCCGGTCAGTACAGTTAGGCCTGCGGATTCTAGCTAGCTAGCCCGCGTTCTTGAATGCTTCGAATCTTGCGGATAGTCGTTCACGGTCGGGCTGCTCTTGACCCCGCCGCGGGATCCAGAGTTCGCGTTGATCCATCTTCTGAAGTCCGTAGTTCAACATCGGCCCGTCCACCTCAGCGAGAACGTCATCGTTAATATGGACGATGTAATCGGGCGAGATACCGAGAATATTCTCGTCGTACGCTGCATGGTGGATCTTGCATAGAGTCAGGCCGTTTGTGACGACTGGCGAGCCTTCGTCGGCGGAGTCTGCAATTATGTGAGCCGCGTCCAAGAGCGGCACCTTCCTCAGGACGCAAACGGCGCAACGCTCGTCGTATGCCCTAAGCACGCGTGCGCGAAATTCGGGCTGATGAAGACGTTGTCGTGAGATCCTCTCGGCGTAAAGGCGCTGGGCTTCGGACTGATCTGCGGGGTCGGGAAGGAAGCGCAAACTTTCGTCGAGAGCGAGCAGGAACCGTCGATGTTCTGGTTCTTCTTTCACGACATAGACCGGCATGATGGGTACGAAGTGGCCTCCTGCCACTTTGCGGAGCATCACAATTGGCAATTGGAGCCTCATGGCCTCCCGCAACTTGCTGTTGGAACCGCCCTGCGGGTTTTGCCCGGCCGGGCGTTTCTCATAGGAGTAACGGTACAGCGAACCACCGTGGTCACCGTCGTCGTATTCGCCGTCTGGATTACTGACGATTGTTAAGGTCGCGGCATAGGCGCTCGGGTTCCAGATCCCCTTCGATGTGTCGATGATTCGCTCGGGTCCCCAGCCAAAGTCCAGCCGGCTGAGCCACTCCCGCGTGAGAGTGGGGCTAACGGCGTACTCGGAGGCCAGCGCATGCATCAGGGCGTTGCGCTTACTTATCTCATCCGACAGGTCTAACACATGTACAGGATGCCACTAGGTAGCAGCAGCCGACCGAAATTTGGTCATCCTGAGCCATGGGGCACGCCGGTTTTGATGAGCTTAGCTACTGCAGGCAGGTCGGGAGCGGCCCAATCGAGAGTTGGCAGAGCGTCGGCGGGGAGCCAGCGCAAGTCGTCATGAACTGAGCTGCGGGTGGGCTCTTCTTCGGATGAGACGAGGTAGCAAGCCAAATCGATTACAAGATCGCCGACCGGAGTGGCTGTCCTATCGACGAGATCGCCCACGGATATGGAGATTCCAAGCTCTTCCCGTATCTCGCGAGCTAAGGCGTGCTCGGGGGTCTCGTCGTCGTCGATCTTCCCGCCGGGAAACTCCCACTTGCCGGCCGCGGACTTGCCTGGCGCGCGCTTACAAGCGAGTACCTCGCCGTCCCGATAGAACACTGCCGCCACTACTTCGATCCGTGGCAATTGAGCTCCCTTGTCAGCGCGATTCACATTCGGGAGTAGACATTATCTGCAGCGGAGATACTTACTCAGCCATATCGCCCCAGTCGGTGAATCCCGACGGGTCGTGCCGGCCTAGGTTGGCGTGCTCGAACAGGCCCCGGCCCACGTCGTCGTTGCAGGTCGCGCGGGCCACGTGGTCGATGGTGTTGAACGGCAGCATGGAGACGACGTCCGGTGCGGTCATGTCGTAGGTGACCGATTCGCTCCAGTCGCGGCCCATCCAGCGCCCGTGCGACCACGCCGGGTCGCCCACGTAGCCGGAGCCCATGCTCAGCGGGACCCCGAGGAGTGTCTCGACCTCAAGCAGCAGCGGCTCGCCGCGCGGGGTCGTCAGGTGCAGCCGGGCGCACTCCGGGTGGCGGGTGCCGCTGCGGTAGTCGACCTCCAACCGCGGCCAGCCCAACTGCTCGATCCGCCCGTCTGCGAGCGCGATCAATCGGCGATGAGCCGGGCGAGCATGGCGTGGTGGAGGACGTACTCGTCCGGGCTCGCGGGTGCCTCCTGCTCACCGAAGTGGATACGACGACGAGTGATCCGCGACAGGATGATGGCCTGCCGCAGCCCCGCGTAGACGTAGTAGAACGGCAGGTCCCGGACCGTGGAGCCGGTGAGCTGCTCGTACTGCTCGACGACCTCGCCGTGGTCGAAGAGGTCCGGGATGCCGGGGAAGTCGAAGGCGACCGCGAGCTCCTGGAACAGGTCGTGGAAGTACAGAAACCACCCGAGGTCGACCTCGGCCGGAGCGATGGCCGCCATCTCCCAGTCCAGCACGGCCGTGGGGGTGGTGCCCTCGTAGAGGATGTTGCCGATGCGGGCGTCGCCCCAGCTCAGTACATCGGGCCCGGTCTCGGCGGGCCAGTGGGCCTCGATCCAGTCGAAGGCGCGCTCGATCACCGGGATTGTCAGCCCGTCCTCGCGGATCGTCCACTCGTAGTAGGCGCGCTGCTCGTCCACGTGGGCCCGCAGCGCGCTCACGCCGGGCGCGGGCGCGAGCGACGACACCAACTCGGCGGGTTGCGGGATCTGATGAATGGCCGCCAGCACCGCGACGGACTCGCGCTGGAACTCACGCCGCCGCTCGGGGTCCATCTCCAGCAACCAGCCGTCGAAGACGTACGGGGGATTGTCGACCGGCGCGCGGCCGGTGGCGCGATCCATCACCAGGAAGGGCGTGCCGAGGATGGCCGGATCCTGCTCGAGCCAGCGGACACGGGGGACCGGCAGGTCGGTGTTCTCTCCTACCACCCGCATCACGTCGAACTGCTTGGCCAGGTCGTAGACGGGGAATACCGGAAACGCATCGTCCTGCGGACACATCCGGGCCACCAGCTGCGCCGACTGCGGCTCGGCCGTGCCCCCTGGCGAGGCCGGGCCGGCCGGGGTCCAGGTGGCGTCGAAGAGGACCGAGATGTTGGACATCCCCGAACTCTCCGGCCTGCTCACCGCCGAGACCTCGACACCTGCGGAGGCGTCGACCTCGTCGCGGGCCGCGAGCCAGGCGGTGAGGCGGTCGCGGAACTCGTCAAGGTCGGCCTCGCCCGAGGTCACCCGTTGGTGCAGTGGTTCGTCGGAGCGTGCGGTGGTCATGCGATCGTCGTCATGTGGTCGGACCCTTCGTACGGACCTGTTGCGCGGGCGGGACCCGCGATGAGCACAGTGTGACCCAGCGCACAATCCGAGGGATCTGAAATGCGCATCCCCGCAGTCGCCCACGCGGTCTGGGGCGGCGGACTTCGTCGTCGTCGTACTTTGTCGTCGTACTTCGACGCAGTGCTTCGCGGTAGTTCCCCGGACCGACAGGGGGTGGGGAGATCGGTGATCCGTCACCGACATGGGCGGATCGGTAGCCTCTGGGCGTGGGCCACCACGGCCCTTAATGCAACGGTGAACGTAGAAAAAGGTGTGTTGTGTCGGTCCCCTTGAGCATCCTCGACCTGGTCTCCATCTCGGAGGGCTCCACCGCGCGTGAGGGCATCGCCGCCTCGATGGAGTCCGCGCGCCTCGCCGACCGGCTCGGGTACCACCGGCTCTGGTTTGCCGAGCACCACAACACCCCCAACCTCGCGTCCAGCGCCACGGCACTGTTGATCTCGCAGGCGGCCTCGGTGACGGAGAAGATCCGCGTGGGCTCCGGCGGCGTGATGCTGCCCAACCACGCCCCGCTCATGGTGGCCGAGCAGTACGGCACGCTCGCCAACCTCCACGGTGACCGCATCGACCTGGGCCTGGGCCGCGCCCCCGGAACCGACGGGATGACCGCCCAGGCACTGAGCCGGTCGTCGGCCGAGCCGCAGGCCTTCGCTCAGCACATCTACGACCTGCAGGCGTGGTTCGGCGAGACCGGCACGGCGCACAGCACCCCGATCCTGTCGTCGGTCTCACAGGGCATGGAGGTGCCGATCTGGGTGCTCGGGTCCACCGTGAACGGCGCCTCGATCGCCGGGCAGTTGGGGCTGCCGTTCTCGCTGGCCTCGCATTTCGCGCCCGACCAGATCGACGACGCCATCCGCGTCTACCGCGACTCGTTCAGCACCGAGGCGCCCACCGCGCGGATTGACAAGCCCCAGGTGATGGCCGGCATCAACGTCGTCGTGGCCGACACGGACGAGGAGGCGCAGCGGCAGTTCACCACCCTGCAGCAGATGTTCCTCGACCTGCGGGCCGGGCGCAGCCGCAAGATCCAGCCGCCCGTCGACCCGTCGGAGTTCGCCGGCAGCACGCCCGCGATGCTCGAGATCAGCGCAGTCGGCTCGCCTGCGACGGTCAAGGCGCAGCTCGAGGAGTTCGTCGAGCGCACCGACGCCGACGAGCTCATCACCGTCACCTACGCCTACGACCCGGCCGTGCGGAACCGGTCGATCGAGCTGCTCGCCGACCTCTGGTTCTAGTAGCGCGCCGAACCCGTGGAATTCCTCACCGTCCTCTTCCTCATCGGTATCACCGCCGAGGCGATGACCGGCGCGCTGGCCGCCGGTCGCGAGCGCATGGACCTGTTCGGGGTGGTGATCGTCGCGTGCGTCACCGCCATCGGCGGTGGCTCGATCCGGGACGTCCTGCTGGGCCACTATCCGCTCATCTGGGTGGAGAATCCGTCCTACCTCGCGTTGGTCGCGCTGGCCGCGGTCGTGACCGTGTTCGTCGCCCCGCTCATGCGGCACTTCAGGGTGCTCTTCCTCGGGCTCGACGCACTCGGGCTGACCGTCTTCGCGATCTTCGGTGCCCGGATCGCCCTCGAGATGGGCCACGGCGTCGTCATCGCCGTCGCCGCCGCGGTCATCACGGGCGTGTTCGGGGGAGTCATGCGTGACCTACTGTGCGACCGGGTGCCGCTCGTGTTCCGGCACGAGTTGTACGCCAGTGTCGCCATCCTGGCCGCGCTCGTCTACGTGGGCCTCGCGGCTGCGGGCGTCCCGGAGAACTGGGGCGCGGCGATCACCCTCGTCGTGGGGTTCGGCCTGCGAGTGGCCGCGATCCGCTTCAAGCTCTCACTACCGGTGTTCGACTACCAGGAGATCGAGCACCGTCGACGCGGACGTCGTCGGCACCGCTGGAGCCGGGTCTCGTCTGTGGACCTGGACTGACACATCGGGCGGGTGGTCGTGCCGCGGACGGGCTCACCGATTCGCTCATAGAAGAGTTCGGCGGTCTCCGGCCCGGGGATCGCGCGCGGGACGAGGCGGGTTACGTTCGTCTGACGCCGGTTGAGTGCAATTGTGGTGCCGACAATGTCACTCAAGGGGGCCTACAGTGACATTGTGAACCTGGAAATGTTCGTCAACGACGCGACGGGCGCGCTCGTGGATATCGCGGGCACCGACCCGCGCGTCGGCGACTGGCGCCATAAAGCGTTCGTTCCCGCGCGGCTTCCCGAGGGGATGCCAGAACTCACGATGCCCACCGTTCTGGCAGTGGGGAACGCTCGAGCGGCGTTGGCCTCCTTGGACAGCACCGCGCGACGCCTACCGGATCCGACCCTCCTCCGCGTCCCTACCCTTCGCCGTGAGGCGCACTCGACCTCCGCCTTGGAGGGCACGTACGCGCCCCTGGCGGAAGTGTTGGGGGCGGACGTGGAGGAACCCGGGTCCCCGGACCTCCTGGAGATTCTCAACTTCGAAGTGATGGCGAGCCTGGGTTTCGCATGGGCTGCGGACGGTCGCCCGCTGTCGACGACAATGTTGTACGACCTGCAAGGCGTGCTGATGAGGGGTGGGCCTCTCGAGGAGGTCTCAGGTCGGCTACGCGATACCCAGGTTGTCGTCGGCTTGAGGTCGGACGTGGACCCAGGCGGTCCGGCAATCATGCGAGCCCGCTTCGTTCCGGCACCTCCCGGCCCGCTCCTCGAGGCGGGACTGTCCGACCTCATCGACTGGATGCGAAATGACCACAGTGCGACGCTCGACCCCGTCGTCGCCGCGGCTATGTCGCACTACCAGTTCGAGACATTGCACCCGTTCCGCGACGGGAACGGTCGCCTCGGGAGATTTCTTATCGTCCTACACCTCCTCTCGATGGACGTCCTGGGCGAGCCGACTCTCACCGTGTCTCCGTGGTTCGAGGCTCGACGTGCCGAGTACTACGACGCCCTTCTCGGCGTGAGTACGCGGGGAGACTGGGACACCTACGTGGCGTTTTTCGCACGGGGACTCGAAGCTGCCGCGCGCACCACGCACACGCAGATGATCGAACTCGTCGGTGTGCAAGCCGAACTCAAGGAAATCGTCCGCGGGTCCCACTTGCGGTCTGCAACGCCGATCTCGGTAATCGACCTCGCCGTTGCTCATCCGACTTTCACGGTCCGCCACGTGGAACAGGCGCTGGGCGTCTCCTACGGGCGAGCCAACAAGGTTGTCGGGCAGCTGGTGGAGCTCGGTGTTCTCGCCTTTATCGACGCTGAGGCATACAAGCGCCGGGTATACGCCCCCCGCGTACACGACGTGATTCTCGGAAGGGGATAAAGAAGGGGCTCGACGCGCTCGGTGGGCCTTCCTCAACCGCGGAGGGCTCTCGCTCCAGCTTTCCGGCGGCGCAATGCGAACCGCTCGATCGAGCTGCTCGCAGACCTCTTGTTCTAGGCGCGCCCCCGGCCGCGCGCAGGCCCCGCCGTCCGGAGGCGCCCGGGCCCCGCCGCTGGTAGAACGGGGCATGGCCATCGACGCACTGGAACCCCACCCGCTCGTCCGACTAATCGGCACACCGACGGCCGACTTCACCGCCGCCGACCTCGTGCGGGCCGCCGAACAGCTGGAGCTGAGCCAGGTCAACCTGCGCTACGTCGGCGGCGACGGGCGGCTCAAGACGCTCGCCTTCCCCATCAATTCGCGCGAGCACCTCCACGAGGTGCTCACCCGCGGCGAGCGGGTGGACGGCTCGAGCGTCTTTCCCGGAACCGATACCGAGGCCAGCGACGTCTACATCGTCCCGCGCCACCGCACCGCCTTCCTCAACCCCTTCGGGGAACGCACCTCACTCGACGTGCTCTGCTCGTTCTATGCACCCGACGGCACGCCGCTGCCCTACGCGCGCGAGCAGGTCGTGCGCCGCGCCGCCGAGGTGTTGACGCGGGAGACCGGCATGACGCTCGAGGCCTTCGGTGAGCTGGAGTACTACCTCGCCGCCGAGCCCGAGCCGATCTACCCCGTCGAGTCCGAACGCGGCTACCAGGAGTCGGCGCCCTTCTCCAAGCACGAGCGGGTCCGCGAGCAGGTGCTGGGGCACCTCCGCGAGATGGGGGTCGCGATGAAATACGTCCACGGCGAGGTCGGCAACATCCTGGAGGACGACCGACAGCTGGTCCAGCACGAGATCGAACTCCAGCCCGTCCCCCTGGAGCAGGCCGCCGACGCCATCGTCCTGACCAAGTGGGTGGTGCGTCAGGTCGCCTACGCTCACGGCCTCGAGGCGACCTTCGCCCCGCTGGTGAGCGGCGACGGCGCGGGCAACGGACTGCACATCCACAGCCGCTTGGTGCGCGACGGCACCAACGTCATCGGCGACGACGCCGGCATCACCGACACCGCGCGCAGACTGATCGCCGGCTACCTCTCGGCCGCCCGGGCACTGTCCGCGTTCGGCAACACGGTCCCCACTTCGTACCTGCGGTTCGCCGAGGGCGACGAGTCGCCCGAGGACATCTGCTGGGGTATGCAGGACCGCACCGGCCTGGTCCGGGTCCCGCTGGCCTGGGGCGGCAACGTCCTGGGCGACATGGTCGCTCACGCCAACCCCGGCAGCACCGAGCCCGTCCCCGAGCCCGCCACGCACCCCCAGACCATCGAGTTCCGGCTCGGCGACGGCTCAGCCGACGTGCACCTGCTCCTGGCGGGCATGGCCGTCGCGGCCAGGCGCGGGCTCGACGACCCCGGCAGCCTGCAGCAGGCCGAGCGCCTCAACGCCGCCGACGGCGAGGACTTCGAGACCCTGCCCACCTCGTGCGCGGAAGCGGCCGACGTGCTGGAGGCCGAGCGGGAGATGTTCGAGGCCGACGGTGTGTTCCCCGCCGCGCTCCTCGACTCGGTGCTCGCGGGGCTACGCGGTGATGACGACGACGACGATGACGACGACAACGACGACGACGAGGTGGGCGACTCCGGAAGCGGAGAGGCCGACCGGGATGAGCTCATCCGCCGTCACTGGCACGTCGGCTGACCCCGCCCGGTCGGCGAGGTGGCACTACCGGCCGTGCAGCTCCCGGGGCTCAGCTCAGCGGCTGATCTCCGCCCACAGTGCCCGGACCCGGCCGTCGATCTCCTCGACGATCCGGCGGACGGTGTCCTCGGACTCGCCCCGGGGGTCGACCAGGTCCCAGTCCAGGTAGTTCTTGCCCGGGTAGACGGGGCACGCGTCGCCACAGCCCATGGTGATCACATAGTCGGCCGCGCGGACCACGTCATCGGTCAGTGGCTTGGGGAACGCCCCGGCCATGTCGATTCCCCGGGATTCCAGCTCGGCGAGGACCCGCGGATCCACCTCCGAGCCGGGGAGTGAGCCGGCAGACCGGACCTCCACGTCGGCGCCGGCATGATGCCGCAACAGGGCCGCGGCGATCTGGGAACGGCCGGCGTTCTGGACGCAGACGAACAGCACCTGGGGGACCGCGGACTCGAGCTTGCCCTGGGCGAGTGCCAGAGCCCGGAGCCGATCGGCCGCGAAGTGCTGGGCCAGTGCCGCGAGATGCGTCCTGACCTTCGCCGTGCGGCCCAGCGTCGCGTAGGACTCGAACACGTACCGCTCGACGGTCTCCGGCGAGAAGATCCCCTCGTATGTCATGGCGAGTCTCTCGGCGGCGCGGTGCAGGACGTGGACGTCCAGCTCGGGGGTGTCGGTGATCATGATGGGCCCTTTCAGCTTGAGATGGAGCCGGAGGTCACGCCGATGGAGATCAGGTCAGGGCAGCCGCTACGACTCGGTCTCGAGCAGTTCGGAGATCAGCGCGGTGACCCGCCGCTTGATCTCGTCGCGGATGGGGCGGACGGCCTCGATTCCCTGGCCTGCCGGGTCCGCCAAGTCCCAGTCCTCGTACCGCTTGCCGGGGAAGACCGGGCACGCGTCACCGCAGCCCATGGTGATGACCACGTCGGACGCGCGGACGGCGTCGGTGGTGAGGATCTTCGGCGTGGCCGAGGTGATGTCGACGCCGTCCTCGGCCATCACCTCGACGGCGACCGGGTTGATCTGATCCTTGGGTGCCGACCCGGCCGACAGGACGTCGATTCGTCCTCCGGCCAGGTGAGACAGGTAGCCGGCGGCCATCTGGGAGCGCCCTGCGTTGTGGACGCAGACGAACAGCACGCGGGGCCTGGAATCGGTCAGCTCTGCGAGCAGGGTGCGGACGCGGCGATCGATGTCGTCGCGGACCAGACGCATCCGCTCCATGCCCTCGATGCCCCGGTGCGACGGCTCGTCGGTGCGCCAGATTTCGAGCGCGCTGACCTCGTCGTCGTCGATCTCCCCGGCGGCCTCGTCGCCCAGGACGATCACCCGGTCCACCTGTCGCAGCAGGTCGGGGTCGATGGCCGTGGGGGTCTCGCCGGACATGTCGGCGCCGACCTCGGCGACCGCCTCCGCGGCGAGCGCGTTGACCGCCGAGCCGGGCGTCGTGCCCGCCGAATGGACGGCGACGGCGTCGCCAGCGTGCAGGCGCATGAGCGCCGCCGCCATCTGGGATTTGCCGCCGTTCTTCACGCACACGAACAGAACGCTGGGGACGTGGTGCGCCTGCTGCTCCGCGGTCATGAGCGGGTCCCGGTCACCGAACGATCGGGCAGGGTCGGGTCGCCCGGGAAGAGTTTCGGTCCGGCCCACAGGGCGACGTGGACGAGCCCGATGAGGACCGGGACCTCGATGAGCGGCCCGACCACGCCCGCGAGGGCCTGGCCGGAGGCGATGCCGAAGGTGCCGATCGACACCGCGATCGCCAGTTCGAAGTTGTTGCCCGACGCGGTGAAGGCCACGCTGGTCGATTTGGCGTAGTTCAGTCCCACCGCCCGCGAGGCGAACAGGCTGACGAGGAACATGAGGACGAAGTACAGCAGGAGGGGCACGGCCATCCGCGCCACGTCGAGCGGCTGGGAGGTGATGGCATCGCCCTGCATGGCGAACAGCAACACGATCGTGAACAGCAGCCCGTAGAGGGCCCACGGGCCGATCCGGGGGAGGAACGTCTCCTCGTACCACTCCCGGCCCCTGGCCCGCTCGCCGAACACTCGGGTGAGGAAGCCGGCCAGCAGCGGGATGCCGAGGAACACCAACACCGAGAGCACGATCGCCCACACCGAGAACTCGGCCGTCGTGGTCTCCAGCCCCAGCCAGGAGGGCAGAAGCTGCAGGTAGAACCAGCCCAGGGCGCCGAACGCGACGACCTGGAACACCGAGTTGATCGCCACCAGCACCGCCGCGGCCTCGCGGTCCCCGCAGGCCAGGTCGTTCCAGATGAACACCATGGCGATGCAGCGGGCCAGGCCCACGATGATCAGCCCGGTACGGAACTCCGGCAGGTCGGGTAGGAAGACCCACGCGAGGGTGAACATGAACGCCGGGCCGAGCACCCAGTTGAGCACCAGTGACAGGGTGAGGAGTCTGCGGTCGCCGGTCACCCGGTGCGTCTCGTCGTAGCGGACCTTGGCCAGGACCGGGTACATCATCACCAGCAGCCCGATGGCGATCGGGACGGAGATCCCACCGACCTTCACCGAGTCCAGGGCCCGGTCGAGGCCGGGGATGAACCGTCCGAGCAGCAAGCCGACGGCCATCGCTGCGAGAATCCAGAGCGCCAGCCAGCGGTCGAGGAAGGACATGTTCTTGGCGACCGGTGCCGCACCGGGTCCGGTCGTGGTGATGCTCATCCGGGCGGAACTCCTCGGATCGATGAATGTCTATGGGTGGGAGGCTAGGCCGTCATATCGGCGAGTGTCAATGTATTGTCGGGGCAGATAAATGGTCAGGGCAAGTGGGGTGACGATGACATCAGCGGAGATCGGTCTGGCGGCCCCAGCGCAGGATGGCTGCTGCTCCATGTCGACCGGACCCGTCGACGTGGCCACGGCGGAGCGGATGGCGGTCCGGCTCAAGGCGCTGGCCGACCCGACGCGGCTGCGGCTGCTGTCCCATATCGCGGCGCAGGGGTGCGACTCGGTGTGCGCGTGCGACCTGCTGGAGGTGGTCGACATCAGCCAGCCGACGATAAGCCACCACCTGAAGAAGCTCGTGGACGCGGGGCTGCTGGTCCGTGAGCAGCGCGGAAAGTGGGCGCACTACACAGTGGTGCGGGAGATGTTCGACGAGCTACGCGGCTTCCTCGATCTGGCCTGACAGGCCAGGGTGGGCCCGTCGGCACCGGGGGAGTCGGCTGATGGAATCGTCGCTCTACCGTGTGGGACGCCCGTAGGGCGTAGTGGCTCCGGATCTGTGGTGCTCGCGCATGGCACGGAAGTGCTCTGCGGCGTCGCGGGCAGGGCGGACGCCCTGGGTGGCGACGAGGTGTCCGTCGGCGAAGTCTGCAGCAGGATGCACGGCGTGTCGAAGCTGGTCAGCGAGGTAGTCGGGCCGACCGTACAGGGACATGTGGCGAGCGGCATGGGCTGCTGCGGCATCGACGTCGGCCCAATCGACAGCCCAGCCGGCGTGACGAAACATCTGATCGAAGAACACGCGTTGGCTGCGGCTGTTGCCGTCGCGGAACGGGTGGACGAGGGTCAGTTCGGACCAGTGCGCGGCGATGGTGTCGGTGGCGACACCAGGGTCGGTGGTGCTGGGTGGCCGTGAGGCGATCAGGCCGAAGACCCGGTCGAGCTCGTCCGGGAGAAACTGTGGCCGGGCGTGAGGAATACCGAACGCGGCGGTGTCGCTGTTGCGAAGCTCGCCAGCCCAGTCGTAGACGTCTTGGAGAATGTAGCGGTGGATCGCGCGTAAATGGGCGAAGTCGAACCTGCCAGCCACGGGATGCTGTTCGAGTTCGAGTACCCGGCTGGCGGCAAGAAGGCGTTCGTATTGTTGTAGTTCTTCCGGATCAGTGATGCCAAGAAGGTTGCGAAGAACCCCCGAGGGGTCCGCATACGGATCGCGGGGGTTCACTCGTGTCAGGACCGGCGGAGGGTGGCCAGCAATTCGGCACGGGCCTGATCTCCGGTCAGTTCGCCGTCCGCCTGGCGGCGGAGAATTGCCAGTTCGGCCGTGGACAGGTCCATTCCGGCCATGCGGTGCCCGGCAACAACGCCAGCGAGTGCCTGATCAGTGGTGGGGCGAATGCGGGTGGACAGGGTGTCCTCCTTGCCTCGTCGTCCGCCTTATTCTACCTGCTCAGGAAAGATTGGCTAGTGCTCGAGCATCTGGGTGAGACACTGCGATATGAGGACGGCGAAAGGCGTTGGCCTGCACGGCTCCGCGCTGAATCGTCCGGGCTCGCGGAGGTCCGAGGCACTTCTGCGGGTCAGTAGCGTGGACTATGCTGGGGTTTATGGACGGTGATGGGGCGACCAAGGCCGAGCGCACCCAACGGCGCGTGCGGGCGATTCGCTCAATTCGCCGGAGTAGCGAGCTTGAAGGGGCTTCCAGTACGGGTGCCACCCGAGCGGACCAACTCGCCTACGCGCGCGGCACGATCAGCGCCGCTGAGCTAGGGGACCGCGTCCGGCGTCGTTACAACGTCGGCTAATCGGGTGGGCCATCCGTGGGGGGCTGGCAGCCACGAAGAGAACTGGCCTGGTTACTTCATCCCGGGCACGACAGTGCTCCGAAATAAGCTTGGTATCGCCTCAGTCGAGGTCCTGCGCGATGCCGAGAACGACCTGGTCGAGGCGCGGCTCATCGAACTTCGTGAGTTCCCTCGACTATTGGGTGAACGCACCTACGACCTGACGTTATTGCAGGCCATCCATCGCCATCTCTTCCAGGATGTCTACGAATGGGCCGGGCATCTACGAACCGTCGGGATCGAGAAGGCTGACGAGGCATTCTGCCCACCAAACTCGATCGCGGTGCCGATGGCGCACGTGGCCAACCGAATCAATGAGTCGAAACGGCTGGCGCTGGTTTAACGACAGAGTCTCCCGGGAACTGGGGCCTACCTCTACGACTACACCAACTTCGCGCACCCGTTTCGAGAGGGGAATGGACGCGCAACGCGGGAGTTCTTTGATCTGCTGCTGTCCGAGACGGGCGTCGGACTGGACTGGCAGGCGACCGAGTCAGAGGAACTACACGGAGCTTGCCATGCGGCGAGATCCAGGGGTGACCTTGAACGAATGGAGAAGATGTTCGCGAAGATCATTGACGCAGAACCCGCTTACGAGTTCTGACGTTCTCTGATCTGAAGGCGGTAAGGAGCTGGCATCTGAGCCACGCCGGAGCGGCCCGGGCGAACTCAGCGGGCGAGAGCATCCCGGCTCCCGCGGGCACCCGGCCCAGCACCGGGATGCCGGTCAGCCTCGGGAGGTCCTCAAGGTTGCACCGTTCTGCGAGGCTCGGGTCGAAGGGCCAGGAACCGATGACGATCCCGGCACAGTGCAGCCCCGCGGCCTCGACTG
>NZ_JAALEA010000058.1 GCF_014145145.1 Dietzia cercidiphylli | reverse complement strand
GGGAAACGGGGCGCGCGGCTGGGGGAGCCGGACCGCGGTCTCAGGCGCCGCGGAGCCGCTCGAGGGCGCCGATCACCACGTCCCGGTCGGTGGTCTGCCAGAACGGTGGCAGAGAGGCCCGGAGATAGCCGCCGTAGCGAGCGGTCGCCAACCGGGAGTCGAGGACCGCCACGACGCCCCGGTCGTCGGTACGGCGCAGGAGCCTCCCGACCCCCTGGGCGAGGAGTAGCGCGGCGTGGTTGCCGGCGACGGCGAGGAAGCCGTTGCCACCGCGGGCCCCGACCGCGCGCTGACGCGCCGAGAGCAGGGGGTCGTCCGGCCGCGGGAAGGGGATGCGATCGATCACCACGAGCGAGAGCGACCGCCCGGGAACGTCGACGCCCTGCCACAACGAGAGGGTGCCCACCAGCGTGGTCTCCTCGTCCGCCGCGAACTGCGCCACCAGGTTGGCGGTCGAGTCCTCGCCCTGGCACAGCACCGGGGTGTCGAGTCGTTCGCGCAGCAGTTCCGCCGCGGCCTTGGCCCCGCGCATCGAGGAGAAGAGCCCGAGGGTGCGTCCGCCGGCAGCGGTGACGAGGTCGACCAGCTCGTCACCCGCCTCGGGGGAGGCGCCCTCCCGGCCCGGCGCCGGGAGATGCGAGGCCACGTAGAGGATGCCGTTGCGGCGGTAGTCGAAGGGCGACCCGGCGTCCAGCCCGGTCCAGCGGAGACTGCCGGCGTCGTCGTCCGAGGGTGGTTCCAGGGCGACGGCGGTCGCGGGGTCGGGGCGGGAGGACGATGCCGGCGGCAACCCCCAGGTGGCCGCCAGGCCGTCGAACCTCCCGCCGGTCGTGAGCGTGGCCGAGGTGAGGATCACGGTGGATTCGGCGAACAACCGCGCCCGGAGCAGCCCGGCCACGGACAGCGGGGCGACGCGCAGGATCCGGCCGCGGCGGTCCTCCTCGCTCATCCACACGATCTCCAGACGCTCGGTCACCGGGCGCTCGTACGAGGACAGCATTCGGTCGGCCGCATCGGCGACCTCGTCGAGTGCCGCGAGGGTCTTCTGCCGGTCGGAGGCGCCCTGGGGATCGTTCGCGACCTCTCCGGGCTTGGGGCCGGGAACGGCGCTCCGGCAGTTCTCGGCGGTGTGCCGGACCGCGGCCAGCGCGAGGTCGGCGCCCTCGGGCAGGAGGTCCCACCGCCCCTCGGGACACAGCTCGAGCAGACTCGCCAGACCCTCGCCCGCCGCCACCATGCGATCGGCGGTCTGCTGATCCACGAGCTTGGCCGCGCGGCGGGCCGCCTGGATCACGGCGGCACCGGTGAGCTCCGCCGTCGTCACGCCGGTCACCCGGTCGGAGAGCTCGTGGGCCTCGTCGATCACCACCGCGTCGTGCTCGGGGAGGATGGAGACGTCGGTCATGGCGTCGATCGCGAGCAGGGCGTGGTTGGTCACCACCACGTCCGCCCGACCCGCCTCCTGCCGTGCCCGTTCGGCGAAACACTCGGAGAACTCGGGGCACAACTGCCCGAGGCACTCGCGGCTGGTCACCGACACCTGGCGCCACGCCGCGTCGGACACCCCGCGGGGCAGGTCGTCGCGGTCGCCGGTCTCGGTGTCCTGCGCCCAGTCGTGCAGCCGGGCGATCTCCTGGCCGAGTCGCGACCCGGGCCCGGAGTCGCGCGGGGAGGTCTCGCGTGGGGTGCGGGCAGCGGTGGATTCGCCACCGATCGGGAGGTCGAACAGCTCCTCCGACACCACCTCGTCGGGATCGGCCTCGTCGACCGGGCCTGACGAGACGCGGTGCAGGCACAGGTAGTTCCCGCGGCCCTTGAGGATCGCGTGTGAGGGCGTCATGCCGAGCTGCGGCTTGAGAGCGGCGGCCAGCCGGGGGAGGTCGCGGTCCACCAGCTGGTTCTGCAACGCGATCGTGGCGGTGGAGACCACCACCGTCCCCCCGGTCGTCACGGCGTGCCGCAGTGACGGCACCAGGTAGGCCAGCGATTTGCCGGTGCCCGTGCCGGCCTGGACCGCGAGGTGCTCGCCGGTGGACAGGGCGTTGCCCACCGCCTCGGCCATACGGACCTGGCCCGCGCGCTCGCTGCCGCCCAGGCTCTCGACCGCGGTGGCGAGCAGGTCGGAGACGGTCGGGAGCGAGTCGGTCACCCGGTCACCCTATCGGCTGCGTCGGAGGCGGGCGGATCAGCGCCGGGGTCCGGGCGGCACCACCCGCACGGGGACCGCCGGCTCGCCCTCGCTCAGGGCCAGACCCTCCCACGGCAGGGTCACCATCGCGGACTCGTGGAGCGCCCGCGACTCGGCCAGGGTCGGCAGGTCGGCCGCGGTGTCGCCGTCGCGCATGAGGGGGACCATCAGGTCCCGCTGCTCCAGACCCGGGTCGGCCGGCAGGGAACCCGCCCACGGCAGGAGCACCTCCTCGACCGCGGTGCCCGAACGCCGGTGCAGCCGGACCGCGCGCTTGGCACCCGGCAGGGACTCCTTGTGTGCGGACCGCTTGGCCACCGGTATGCCGTCCACCTCGACGAGCTTGTAGACCATCCCGGCGGTGGGGGCGCCGGAGCCGGTCACCAGCCGGGTTCCCACCCCGTACGCGTCGACGGGTTCGGCCCGCAGGGCCGCGATCGCGTACTCGTCGAGATCTCCGGAGACCACGATCCGGGTCCGGTGGGCGCCCAGGGAGTCCAGCTGGACACGGACCTGGCGGGCGAGCATCCCGAGGTCGCCCGAGTCGATCCGGACGCCCCCCAGCCCGGGCCCGGCCACCTCGATCGCCGTGGCCACGCCGCGGGTGATGTCGTACGTGTCCACCAGCAGGGTGGTGTCCACACCGAGGGTGGCCACCTGGGATCGGAAGGCGGACGCCTCGTCCGGGCCGTCCGGTCCGGTGTGCAGCAGGGTGAACGCGTGCGCGGACGTGCCGGCGGAGGGGACCCCGTGCCGCCGGGTCGCCTCGACGTTGGAGGTGGACGCGAACCCCGTGAGGTACGCCGCGCGGGCCGCCGCCACCGCGGCCTCCTCGTGGGTGCGGCGCGACCCCATCTCGATGATCGGTCGGCCGTCCGCCGCCGCGGTCATGCGCGCGGCGGCGGAGGCGATCGCGCTGTCGTGGTTGAGCACGGACAGGACCAGGGTCTCGAGCAGCACGCACTCGGCGAACCCGCCCCGGATGCTCAGCACCGGGGATCCCGGGAAGAACAGTTCCCCCTCGGGGTACCCGTCGATGTGGCCGGTGAACCGGAAATCCCGCAACCACCCGAGGGTCCGCTCGTCGAGGGAGTCGGCCACCACCGCGAGCTCCTCCTCGCCGAAGCGGAAGTCCCGGAGCCGCTCCAGGAGTCGGCCCGTGCCGCCGACGACGCCGTACCGGCGACCCGCCGGGAGCCGTCGGGCGAACACCTCGAACACACAGGGGCGGTCGGCGGTCCCGTCGGCCAGTGCGGCCCGGATCATCGTGAGCTCGTACTTGTCCGTGAGCAGTGCGCTGGACGGACGGCCCGGCGGGTGAGGGGCGCGCGTCGGCGCGGTCGCGGTCACCCGGCTGACTCTACGGCGTGGCCGACCCGGCGGTAATCCGTATCCTTGGCCGTATGCACACCGTGACCACACAGATCGCGGACGACCGGAGCGTCGTCCCCGTGATGGCGATGCCGTCGGCCGCGCCCGTGGAAGCCACGGACACCGAGCTCGACGCCGGGGTGGACAGTCCCTGGCTCACCGTGGTGTGGGACGACCCGGTCAACCTGATGAGCTACGTGACCTTCGTGTTCCAGCGGGTCTTCGGCTACAGCAGGGAGAAGGCGCACGAGCTCATGCTCAAGGTCCACAACGACGGCCGCGCGGTGGTCTCGTCCGGGAGCCGGGACAAGGTGGAGAACGACGTCCGGAAGCTGCAGGAGGCCGGACTGTGGGCCACCATGCAGCGGGAGGTCTGAGCCCGTGAAGGCCTGGCAGCGCAAGTCCTCCCTCACCGGCCCCCGGGTCAAGGCGGTCATGGAGGGTCACGAGGTGCAGATCCTCCACGCCCTGGTGTCCAACATCGTCGACATGCTCGAGCAGCGGCGCGACTCCGCGCCGAGGGACGAGTTGGCAGAGATCACCGGGATGCGCAGCGGCCACTCCGAGCTCCCCGTCGAGGCCCCGCTCGCCCGCCTGCTCCCCGACTTCCACCGGCCCGAGCCGGGTGGGGGATCCGACGCGGACGCCGCCGCGGTCGCCCGCGCACACAACTCGGGCATGCGCATGATCCACGAGCCGGAGATCATCGACGTCAAGCTCGCCGCGGCGTCGACGGTCCTCAGGTCCCTCCCGGCGCGTGGGGGGACGGTCTCGCTCAGCCCCGAGCAGGCACAGGCCTGGATGGGGTGTCTCAACGACGTCAGGCTCGGCCTGGGCGCGTTGCTGCTCGAGGCCGGGGCGGTGGACGGCGTCCCGGCCACCGACATCCCCGAGTTCGTCGCGGAGGACGACCCGAGGTCGGCGCACCTGGACGTCTACCACTGGTTGACCTTCATGCAGGACTCCCTGTGCACCGCTCTGACCGGGAAGTGAGGAGAACACGGTGAATCCAGATCCACGCACGTTCCGGGCGGGGGGCGTCCAGACCGCCCGGCCCGTCCCTCAGGGGCCACGCCGCTGGCCGGCACTGATCCTGCTCTTCGCCTTCGTCGCACTGATGTGGGTGGTCGAGGCGGCCGACCAGGTCATCCAGGCCACCATCGGGCCCCCGCAGGGGCTCGACGGCTACGGGGTGCGTCCGCTCTCGACCGACGGGCTCCCCGGCATCATCTTCCAACCCTTCCTCCACGGGGACTGGGCGCACCTGATCGGCAACTCGATCGCCCTGCTCGTCCTGGGATCGATCATCGCGATGTCCGGGATCCGGCCCCTGATCAGCGTCACGCTCATCTCGTGGCTGGCCTCGGGTGTCGTGTCGTGGGTCCTGGGCGGCACCGGGACCGTCCACATCGGGGCGTCCGGCATCGTGTTCGGCTACATCTTCTACGTGATCGTCCGGGGTCTGTTCTCCCGCCGGTTCCTGCACCTGGTCGTCGGTCTGGTCATCGGCTTCTACTACGGGTTCGAGGCGCTCGCGGGACTGTCCCCGATGCTGGACGGCGTGTCCTGGCAGGGTCACCTCGGCGGGGCCATCGGCGGGGTCCTCTCGGCGTACGGACTCAAACGCGACCGGACGCCACAGGCGGTCACCGCCGGGCAGCGGCGGAACGCCGGCTCGCCGAGGTGACGTCTCCCGATCCACTGGCCCCGGTCGGGGTGTTCGACTCGGGGGCGGGTGGACTCACCGTGGCCCGGGCGATCATGGACCAGCTCCCCGACGAGTCGCTGATCTACGTGGGGGACACGGCCAACGGTCCGTACGGGCCGCTGCCCCTGGCCCGGGTCCGCGAGCACGCCCTGGCGGTCGCGGACTCCCTC
>NZ_JAALEA010000057.1 GCF_014145145.1 Dietzia cercidiphylli | reverse complement strand
GCCGCGGTCGCCGCGCGCGTGGGCCGCATCGTCTTCGGCGCGTGGGAGCCCCGCACCGGGGCCTGCGGATCGCTGTGGGACGTGGTCCGCGACCGTCGGCTCGTCCACCGCCCCGAGGTCCGGGGCGGGGTGCTCGAGACCGAGTGCGCCGCGCTGCTCGAAGAGTTCTTTCGCGCTCGGCGGTGACGGGATCGTGACCGCGGTCCGGTGGAGGCCCGGCGCACATCTCCGTACGGTGGGTGAGGAGAGGCGCCGGGCACCGGCGCCGTGATCGAGAGGAGCACCACATGGGTGTGGGAGACAAGTTCTCGAACAAGGCCGAGGAGCTCGGTGGCCGCGCCAAGGAGTCGGCCGGCGCAGCGACCGGCGACCGCGACCTCCAGGCCGAGGGCCAGGCGGACCAGGGCAAGGCCGGCATCAAGCAGGGCGCCGAGAAGCTCAAGGACAAGGCCAACGAGGCCGCGAGCAAGCTCACCGGCAACGACAAGGCCTGATTCGCCGCGGCGAGCAGGCGATTTCCGCCTGCGGCCGCTCGTGAAGTAGCCTGATCGGCGGTGGCGTGTCCGAGCGGCCGAAGGTGCAGCACTCGAAATGCTGTGTTGGGTAACCCCCAACCGTGGGTTCAAATCCCACCGCCACCGCCACGGGAGAGTCCCGGAACTCATCGGAGTTCCGGGACTCTCCTCATTTCGGGATCGTTCTCACTTCGGGACTCATCTCATTCCGGGGCTCATCTCAGTCCGCGTTGTGACCCGGGAAGACGTCGGCGACGAAGTCCGGCAGTGCGGCGACCGCGCGGAGCGTGGTGATCGCGGAGTCGATCACCGTCTCCCGGGGCAGCCCGGACTCCTCGCCCAGCAGCGCCAACTCCTCGACACCTGCCAACCAGGCGCGGGTGAGCACCAGGGCCATCGGGCCGGGTCGGATGACCCCGATGCTGTGGAGGATGCGCAGGCTGATGGTGCGGTGCATGCCGTCCACGACCTGCTCGAGGACCGGGTCCACGGACCTGCCCGACCGTAGGACCGCCACGTAGTTGTCGCGACGCCGCTGGATGTAGCGCACCAGCGCGGTGATGATCGCGCGGGTGCGGTCCTCCGCGCTGGCCCCCTCCGGCACCTCGGTGAGCGACAGGACGTGGTCGGCCGCCGCGTTGACCACGGCCGTGAGGTAGTTCAGCTTGGTGGGGAAGTAGTGGAACAGCAGGCTGCGCGAGACCCCGGCCCGCTCGGCCACGTCGTCCATCGAGAGCGCGTGGAACGGCACCGTCTCCAGGAGCCTCACCCCCAGGACCACCAGTTGGTCGCGGCGCTCGTGTCGGGAGAGCCGTCGACCGCTCGTGCCGGGCATCGCTCACCTCGTCGTCGTCGTCGTGTCCTGCCGCCGTCGATTCCCCCATCGTAGGGCCGGGGCCGGGCCTCCGGACCGTCGTGCCACGATGGGACCATGTCGGATCACACGCCCCCCACCCCACGCGCGACCACCTTCGACGTGGGCTCGCGGATGGTCCTCGACGGCACCGCGGGGGGTCGCACCGGCGTCATCCACACCCCGCACGGCGACATCGCCACCCCGGCGTTCATCCCGGTCGGCACCAAGGCGACCGTCAAGACCCTGACGCCCGAGCAGGTCCGCTCCACCGGCGCGCAGGCGGTCCTCGCCAACGCTTACCACCTCTACCTGCAGCCCGGCCACGACGTGGTGGACGCCGCCGGCGGGCTCGGTGAGTTCATGCGCTGGCCCGGGCCCACCTACACCGATTCCGGCGGCTTCCAGGTGATGAGCCTGGGGGTGGGCTTCAAGAAGGTGATCGAGATGTCGGCGGGCGCAACCAAGACCCCGGACGACTCCGCCACCAACAAGGGCCAGGGAAGGCTGGCGAAGGTCGACGAGGACGGCGTCACCTTCACCTCTCACCTCGACGGCTCACCGCACCGCTTCTCCCCGGAGGTGTCGATGCGGATCCAGCACGGTCTGGGCGCCGACATCCTCTTCGCCTTCGACGAGCTCACCACGCTCATGAACACCCGCGAGTACCAGGAGCGGTCGGTCGAGCGCACCCGTCGCTGGGCGCAGCGCTGCCTCGACGAGCACGAGCGGCTGTCGCTGGAACGTGGACACCGGCCCGGCCAGTCGCTGTGGGGCGTGGTCCAGGGCGCGCAGTTCGAGGATCTGCGGCGCCGGGCCGTGCGCGGGCTGGTGGAGATGAGCGACCGCGCCGAGGCCGAGGGGCGACGAGGGTTCGGCGGCTACGGCATCGGTGGCGCGTTGGAGAAGGAGAACCTCGGCACCATCGTGGGGTGGTGCACCGAGGAGCTGCCCGAGGACCGACCGCGGCACCTGCTGGGGATCAGCGAGCCCGACGACATCTTCACCGCCGTCGAGAACGGCGCCGACACCTTCGACTGCGTGGCGCCCACCCGGCTCGCGCGCCACGGCGGGATCTACACCCTCGACGGGCGGGTCAACATCACCCGCGCCCAGTTCCGGCACGACCACACCCCGCTCGACCCCGAGGGGCCGTCCGAGGTCTCGCGCGAGTACAGCCGCGCCTACCTGCACCACCTGTTCAAGGCCAAGGAGTTCCTCGGTTCGACCCTGCTCACGCTGCACAACCTGGCGTTCGTGGTGCGGTTGGTCGACGAGGTGCGCGCCGCGATGGACGCCGGGCCCGAGGAGTACCTGGCGTACAAGTCCCAGTTCCTGGGGCGGTACTACTCGACGTAGCACCGCCCGCGCCTTACCCGGTCGGCGTCCGCCGGGCCCGTGCGCGCCTTCCTCGGGGGACGTCCCGCGGGGCCCGTCCGCGCCGATGACGTACGCGCCCTCTTCGGCTTATGCGGCCCCCCTGTCAGCCGCCGGAAGGGGTGCGCGCCGTCTCTGGACCATTCCGGACGCGCACCTCGGGTGAGGCGTCAGTGTCGGTCGCAGTCGCGCAGTCGCGCAGTCGCGCAGTCGCGCAGATGCGTGGAAAGCTGTCGGCATGGACCTTGGCGAGACTCTGGACGAGATCGATGCGATATACGCTCAGCGAACCGCTTTCGGAACCAATCCGATGGCGCCCACAGCTCCTCTGGGACCCTTCAGTCAGGCGGCGATGCAGGCCGCCGAGAATCTCCTGGTCAAAGCCCTAGACCGGATGGGGAGCGGCGAGCAGGACGCGGCGGAGCGACTGATGGGACGCGCGGCCGAGATCCCGTTCGATGACCACGAGGGGGTGTGGCCGGGACCCGAGGTGGCCGCGGATTTGCTCTACAACCTCATCGCGGACCATTCGGAGTTGCTCGCCGAGTTCGAGTTTGACGACGAGGGGAATGAACCCCCGATCGAGGTCCACCTGGGTATCCGGGAGATCAAGGGCCGGTTGAGCCCAGGAGAGGGTGAGGCACTGCGTGAGGTAATGCGTGAGATCCTGACGGTCGCGGGCGAGTACGGGATCGATCGCCACCAAGTGGGGCGACTGCGCGAGGTGCTCGAACTCCTGCCGCGGGGGGAGTACCACCGCGAGCTTCCAGGCGACGCCACGACCCAGCAGCGGCTGGACTCGATCGCCGCCGCGTGCCGCGTGTCTGCACTACTCCTCGAGACGTTCTACGGGGAGTACTGAGCCCGGGGTAAGAGAGTCAGCCGTCGAAGTAGATCGAGTGATGCAATGAGCAGCCCGGGTTGAACGGCGCCCTGCAGGCCGGGCACCCGTGTGCGTTCAGGTACTCGGTGATCGACAGCGTGGTCCGGCAGACACCGCACAGGATCGCCGGGGCGTCGAACTCGGCCCGCGGCCACGCCGAGACCGCGTGGTCAGCGGCATCGGCGTGGCAGCGGAAGCACGGGTAGAACTCCCGGCAGCAGTGGAAGCGGATCGCCACCACGTCGAGGGGCCCGCGGTAGTGGACGCAGCGGGTCTGGTCGTCGACGGTGGCGCCGAGCACCCGTATCGATGCGCCGCTCCCGTCGCGCCCGACGCCCGAGCCGCCGCCACCCGCGCCCTCGTCGTGGGAGGTCATGCCCTCGAGTCTGCCAGGGGCGATCGCGCCACGGTCGATCCGGCCAGGGCGGTCTGATAGCTGGGCTCGCGCTTCTTGATCCACGCGATCACGACGTACGTCACCGGCAGCAGGACCGCCTCGACGAGGGTCTTCCAGACGAACCCGATCACCACGTAGTTCCAGTAGTCGCCCGACCCGAGGACCATGCCCAGGGCGGGTGCCGCGATGGTGCAGAAGACGATGGTGTCCGCGAGCTGGCCGACCACGGTTGAGCCGAGCAGCCTGGCCCACAGGGTCTTCTCACCGGTGCGGCGCTTCATCCACACCAGGACGTAGCTGTTGAGCAGCTCGCCCACCACGTAGCCGGCCAGGCCGGCCAGGAAGAACTGCGGGATCACGCCGGCGACGGCCTCGAACGCGTCCTGGTTCTCGTAGAACGGGGCCGGCGGCAGATGGACGGTGAACGTGAAGCTCAGCGCCGCCAGCGCCAGGACGGCGAAGCCCGAGAGGACGACACGGCGCATCGCCTTGAAGCCGTACACCTCGCTGATCACGTCGCCCAGCACGTACGCCAGCGGGAAGAGCAGGAAGGCGCCGTCGGTGACGAGACCGTCGAGGCTGAGGAACCCGAGTTCGAAGCTCAGGTCGGGGAAGAGCAGGACGCCCTTGGTGCCGGTGACGTTGCTGATGAGCATGACGCCCACGAACAAGGCGATCAGGTAGCCGTAGTACGGGCTGGCGACGGTGGCGAAGACCGCGCGGTCGGTGCCGCTGCGGTCGTCCCGGGCGTCGGGGGCGGGGCTGGTGGGGGTCGGGTCGGACATGGTCGGGTCGGAGGAGTCCCGGGTGCTGCGCGCCGGCTCGGGAATGGTCCCGTCCGGCCGCCCAGGCCCGCGAGGATCAGGGTTCTGCTTCGATGAAGTGGTCACGGGCGTCGATTATCCGCGCAGACGCGCCCGACCGGCGAATCCACCGATCGCGCGACGTCCACCTCTGCGAACGTCCGGGCCCGACGGTCAGGCGACGACCCAGGGGCCGGATCGCAGCGATGCGGGAGAGACCACCCCTCGCAGGGCGTCGATCGAGTCCGCGCCGGGCGGTCCACCGAGTGACGCCACGATCCGGGCGACGGCCGCCCTCGTCGTCGTCCCCTCCAGCGCCAGGTCGGCCAGGGTCACCGCCCCGTCCCGCTTGGCCAGGCGCTCGCCGGCGGCGTTGACCGCGAGCGGGACGTGGACGTACTCCGGCCGGCGCAGGCCGAGGAGGTCGGCCAGATAGGCCTGGCGGGGGGTGGAGGGCAGGAGGTCCTCGCCGCGGACGACCTGGTCCACGCCCTGGTCGGAGTCGTCGACGACGACGGCGAGGTTGTACGCCCACACGCCGTCGCCGCGTCGCAGCACCACGTCGTCCACAACGCCTGTATAGGGGCCGTGGACGAGATCGTCGACGGTGAGCTCGGGGAGACCGGCACGCAGCCGCAGGGCGGGCACGCGGCCCGGACCGAGTGCTTCTCGTCGGGCTGCCCGCTCGGCCTCGGTCAGGTTTCGGCAGGTGCCCGGGTACGCGCCGGGCGGGGAGTGGGGGGCACGCGGTGCCTCGGCGATCTCGCGGCGCGAGCAGTAGCACTCGTAGACCAGGCCGCTGTCGGTGAGGCGGCCGGCGGCGGCGG
>NZ_JAALEA010000056.1 GCF_014145145.1 Dietzia cercidiphylli | reverse complement strand
GGGGCCCCGGCATCGACGGCGCCCCGCTGACGATCGTGGCGTTCTCCGTCGTGATCTTCGAACTCGTCTCCGCCGTGACCGCCGTGTTCGTCCAGACCCCGGCCTACACGGTCGGGCGCGCCAACCTGCGCGCCCTCAGCGGGGAGCCGTGCTCGCTCGCCGACTCGGTGCTCGTCGAGGAGGACTCCAACGACGGCCTGCTCCGGGCCGTGGGCGCGGGACCGGAGATATCCCTGGGCGCGGGGGTGGTCAACGGGTTCGCACCCAACGGCCTCCCCGACACGATCACGGTCGACAGCGAGGAGTCGTCGGGGTCGCTGGCCCTGTCCGACTCCGGTGAACGCGAGCCGGGGGACGGCGTCGACGCCGGCACCACCGGCGGCCGGGGAGAGGTCACCGTCAACGGCTCCACCGTCGCGCTGCCCTTCGGTCTGGACCCCGAGACCACACCGGTCCTGGGCTCCTACCGCCGCGGGCCCCAGGTCGCCGCCGAACTCACGTCGGCCTGGTACGAGCTGCCCGCCCGCCGCCCCAACAGCCCCCTGCTGGTCATGGCCGCCGCGGGCCGGATCGGCAACGGCGATCTGACGATCGAGTACGGGCGGCCCGGCCGGGTCGGTGCGGCGGGCCCCACCGACTTCGAGGTCATGGGCTCCACGACCCCCGTCGACATCGGTCCGGCCCCCGCCTGGCGCAACCTCAGGATCCCGCTGGAGTCGATCCCCGCCGACGCGGAGGTCGTGCGAGTGGTGGCGACCGACGGCAATCTCGACCCCGACTGGTGGCTCGCCGTGACCCCGCCCCGGAACCCCCGGTTGCGCACCCTCGACGAGGTGGTGGGCCACTCCGACCCGGTGCTCGTCGACTGGGTGGTGGCCCTGGCCTTCCCGTGTCAGCGTCCCTTCGTCCACAACGGCGGGGTCGCCGAGATCCCCCGCTACCGGATCCTCGCCGACCGCGAGTCCTCGGCCGCCGCGAACTGGTGGCAGAGCGCGGGTGGCGGCGGACCACTGCTGTGGACCACCCAGACGGTGGAGGCCGTCACCGTCCCCACCTACCTCGATCACGACTGGTCGAGGGACTGGGGGTCCCTCCAGCGGTTCGAACCCCTCGACCCCGGGGCGACGCCCGCGGACCTCGTACGCAGCAGTTCCGTCCAGTGGGGCTGGACCACGCCGGGTCCCATGAAGTGACCGTCGCCTAGAATCGGGCGTCGTGTCAGACTCCACCGCAGCTTCCGGCCCGGTCGCCGCCGACGCCCGTGTCGCGAGGCTCCGCCTCGTCGCCATCGTCAGCGGCCTCCTGGGCACCCTGTGCTTCCTCTCCCTGCCGTTCCTGCCGGTCAACCAGACCACCTCGAGCGTGCAGTGGCCACAGAACGGATCGGTCGACTCGGTGACCGCGCCGCTGATGGCGCACTCGCCTCAGCGGTTCACCGCCACCGTGCCCTGCACCCTGGTCGCGGACCTGCCCGCCGACGGCGGGATCCTCCTGTCCACCGCTCCGGCGGGCGGCAAGGACTCCGGTGACCGGGCGCTGTTCGTCCGGGCCTCCCAGGACACGGTCGACGTGGTCTCCCGCAACCGGGTCGTCGTCTCGGCCCCGCGGGAGGAGGTCGCCGCCGGGGAGTGCACGCAGCTGACCCTGACCGCGGCCCCGACCTTCGTGGAGGCGGAGTTCGAGGGCATCGACGATGCCGCCCGCCGGGTCGACGCCGACGACCTCCGACCGATGGTCGTGGGTATCTACACCGACCTGCCCTCCGACACCGCGGTCCCCGACGGCCTCGAGGTGGCCGTGGAGGTCGATTCCCGCTTCACCACCGATCCGACCCTCCTCAAGTGGGCGGCCATCGTCATCGGGCTGATCGCGACGGCCGTGGCCCTGTGGGCGCTGCACGGGCTCGACCAGACCGACGGCCGCCGGTCCCGCCGCTTCCTGCCCCGCGGGTGGTTCAGGATCCGGCTCCCGGACGTGGCCGTGATCGGCACGCTCGGTGTGTGGCACTTCGTCGGCGGCAACACCTCCGACGACGGCTACATCATGTCGATGGCCCGGGCCGCCGACCCCGCCGGCTACATGGCCAACTACTACCGCTGGTACGGGGTACCCGAGTCGCCCTTCGGCTCCCCCTACTACGACCTGCTCACGATGCTCGCGCACGTGTCCACCGCCAGCCCCTGGATGCGGCTCCCCGCCCTCATCGCCGCGATCCTGTGCTGGCTCGTCATCAGCCGCGAGGTCCTGCCCCGGCTCGGCCGCGCCGCGCGCACCACCCCGGTGGTCGTGTGGAGCGCCGCCGCAGTGTTCCTCGCCTTCTGGATGGCCTTCAACAACGGCCTGCGGCCCGAGCCCGTCATCGCCCTGGGCGCGCTGCTCACCTGGGTCTCCGTCGAACGCGCCATCGCGACCCGACGCATGCTGCCGTACGCCATCGCGGTGATCCTGGCCTCGTTCTCGCTGGCCACCGGCCCCACCGGCCTGATGGCCGTCGCCGCACTCGTCATGGGGCTGCGCCCCGTCCTGCGCACCGTCGTGGTGCGCGGACGCGAGGTCGGCTCGCACCTCGCGCTCATCGCCCCGGTGCTGGCCGCCGGGACCATGGTGCTCATCAGCGTCTTCGGCATCCAGTCCCTGGCCTCCGTGCTCGAGGCGATCCGGGTGCGCGGCGAGATCGGCCCCAACCTGAACTGGTTCGAGGAGTTCGTCCGCTACTACTACCTGATGATCCCGACGGTCGACGGATCGCTCTCCCGCCGACTCCCGGTCCTGCTGGTCCTGCTGTGCCTCATCATGGTGATCGGCACCCTGCTGCGCCGCGGCAAGATCCCGGGCGCGGCCTCCGGGCCCGTCTGGCGCCTTGTCGGCGTGGTGGTGGGCACCGCGTTCTTCATGATGTTCTCCCCCACCAAGTGGACCCACCACTTCGGCGTCTACGCGGGGATCGGGGCGGCGATCGCGGCGCTCGGCGCCATGGCCATCTCCGCGTCCGCGGTCCGCACCGCCCGCAACCGGACGGTGTTCCTCGGGGTCATCCTCGTGGTGCTCGCGCTGGCCTTCGCCGGCCCCAACGGCTGGTGGTACGTCTCGAGCTACGGCATCCCCTGGTGGGACAAGGCGCCCAGTGTCCGCGGCATCGACGCCGCGACCGTCCTCCTGGGCCTGGCCGTGCTGACCTTCGCCTACGCGGGATGGCAGCATCTGCGCCAGGACTACACCGGCACGCAGGCGCCCAGGACGCGCGAGGGCCGGCGGCGCATGAGGACGATCGCCGCCGCACCCATCGCGGTGGTCGCGGGTCTGCTCGTCGTGTTCTCCGTCGCCTCGTTCGCCAAGGGGGTCCACAAGCAGTACCCGGCGTACACGATCGCGGCCGGCAACTTCTCGGCGCTCGCCGGGAACCCGTGCATGCTCGCCGACCGTGTGCTGGTGGAACCCGATGCCAACGCCGGCATGCTCACCCCGCTCGCCGCGACCCCCCGACCGGACGGGTCGATCGACCCCGCCGACCGCGCGGCGGCCATCGAGGCCGGCGACAACTCGGGGTTCACCCCGGACGGCGTCGCGCCCGACCTCTCCGCGGACGCGGTGGTGGCCGATCCCGGTGCCGCCAACACCACCCAGGAGCCCGGCGGCGGCCCCTCCGTCACCACCGGCGAGAGTGCCGGCACCGCCGGCGGCCAGGGCGCCGAGGGCGTCAACGAGTCGACCGTGGCCCTGCCGTTCGGGCTCGATCCCGCCACCACCCCGGTGCTCGGGTCGTACCTGGTGGGTCCGCAGCGCGAGGCGAACCTCGAGACCGGCTGGTACCGGCTCCCGGAGAACCGTGAGACGCATCCGCTCCTGGTGATCTCGGCCGCCGGACGGATCGGCCGCTACGACGCCGACGGCCTGTACAAGTACGGGCAGGAGGTCATCGTCGAGTTCGGCCGCGCCACCGAGGGCGGCGCGGACGTGGTGGGCGAGCCCGTCGTCCCGTTCGACATCGGCCCCGCCCCGACCTGGCGGAACCTCCGGGTCGACATGCAGGATGTGCCGGCCGAGGCCGACGTCATGCGGATCCTGGTCGACGACGACGACCTGACCCCCGACCAGTGGGCGGCGATCACCCCGCCGCGCGCGCCCGAACTCGTCACGGTCCAGGAGCTGGTCGGGTCGGAGTCGCCCGTCATGCTGGACTGGGCGGTGAGCCTGCAGTTCCCGTGCCAGCGGCCGTTCTCGCACTACGCGGGGGTCGCCGAGCTGCCGGAGTACCGGATCCTCCCGGACCGGCCGCTGGCGGTCGCCGCCACCAGCACGTGGCAGTCGTACGAGTCCGGGGGCCCGCTCGGGTGGATCGAGGTCGCCCAGCGCGCCCGCACGATCCCCTCGTACCTGCGGCACGACTGGAACCGGGACTGGGGCTCCATCGAGGCGTACACCCCGCTGGGGACCTACCAGGAGGACCCGCCGGCGCCGGCCGAGGTGACCACCGGGACCGAGACCCGCTGGGGCTGGTGGCAGCCCGAGGGCCCGATCCTCGTGACCGACCCGGAGTCCTAGGCAGGGCTGACGGCGGGGCCTCGAGGGGCTCTGTGGCCCGCCCAGGGCCCCTGGGACCCACCGGGACGACGCAGACGAGGACCGGCCCGCCCCCGGGGAGGGCGGGCCGGGCGGATCCGGGCCGACGCGGATCCGAGGAAGGGCGGGCCGGGTGGAACCGGGTCAGCCGCCCTGAAGGGTCACAGCGGGGCGATGGGGTGCTTGCGCGGGGGCTCGTTGCGGACCTTGTCGCGCAGCTGGGCCAACGCGCCGCGCAGGACCAGACGAGTCTGCGACGGCTCGATCACCGCGTCGATGTACCCGCGCTCGGCCGCGGAGTACGGGGTCGCGATGAACTCGTTGTACATGTCGATCAGCTGCTTGCGGAGCTTGGGCCCCTCTTCCGGACCGGCCTCCTCGATCTGCCGACGCTGGAGCAGGTCCACCGCGCCCTCGGCGCCCATCACCGCGATGCGTGCGGTGGGCCAGGCGAAGTTGAGGTCGCCGCCGAGGTTCTTGGACCCCATCACGGCGTAGGCGCCGCCGTAGGCCTTGCGGACGACGAAGGTCACCTTTGGCACGGAGCTCGCGGCGACCGCGTAGCCCATCTTGGCCCCGCGGTGGATGATGCCGAGCTTCTCCTGCTGGACACCCGGCAGGTACCCGGGGGTGTCGACCACGTAGACGATCGGGATCGAGTAGGCGTCGCACAGCAGCATGAAGCGCGTGGCCTTCTCCGAGGCGTCGATGTCCAGGGACCCCGACAGGTGCAGCGGCTGGTTGGCGACCACGCCGACCGACTCGCCGTCGACCCGGGCGAAGCCGGTGATGATGTTGGGGGCGAACTGGCCCGAGGTCTCGATGAACTCGCCGTCGTCGAACATCCGGATGAGCACGTCGTGCATGTCGTACGCCGCGTTGTCCGAGTCCGGGATGATCGAGTCGAGCTCCAGATCGGACCCGGTGGGTGCCGGCTCGAGACCGGGGTTGATCCGCGGCGCCTTCTCGGCCGCCGAGGAGGGCAGGTAGCTGAGCAGGTTCCGGACGTACATGAAGGCGTCGTGCTCGCTCACGGCGACGTGGTTGACGTTGCCGTTCTTAGCCTGCTGGAGGGCGGAGCCGAGGTCCTCCATGGAGATGTCCTCGCCGGTGACCTGCTTGATCACGTCCGGGCCGGTGACGAACATGTACGCCTGGTCCTTGACCGCCACCACGAAGTCGGTGGTCACGGGCGCGTAGACGGCGCCGCCGGCGCACTTGCCCAGCATGATCGAGATCTGCGGGATGTACCCCGATGCCGGGTACTGACGCTTGGAGATCTCCGAGTAGTACGCCAGCGAGGTGACGGCGTCCTGGACGCGGGCCCCACCGGAGTCGTTGATCCCGACGATCGGGCACCCCACCTTGAGGGCGAAGTCCATGATCGCGCAGACCTTCTTGCCGAAGCCCTCGCCCACCGACCCGCCGAAGACCGTGTTGTCGTGCGCGTACACGACCACCGGACGACCGTCGATGGTGCCGCGGCCGGTCACCACGCCGTCCCCGAACGGGTTGTCCGGGCTGCCGGGAGCCTTGGCCAGCTGGCCCATCTCCACGAAGCTGCCCGCGTCGAGCAGCTCCGCGATGCGCTCCCGCGGCGGGGTGTGACCCGCGGCGTCCCGGCGGGCCCTGGCCCGCTCGCTGCCCGGGTCCCGGGCCTGCTCGGTCTTGACCCGCAGTTCCGCGAGCTTCTCCGCGGTGGTCCTAGCCGTCACGCGTCCGATCCCTTCAGTACTCCCGCGTCGATCTCCGAGAGACGACGCGCCAGATGCTTACCGACCGTACCGACCACGGGTTCGTCCACCACCGCGAGGTGGTCACCCTTGAGCTGGACCACCTCGAGATCGTTGACGATCCGGCCCCAGCCACCATCGGTGTCGACCCGCGCGTAGCGGGGCTCGAGCTCGATCGCGCCCTCGTGCATCCGCTCCGCGCGGTAGAGCACGAAGGAGACCTCCGCGCCGACGCCCGACCACGTGGACAGGTCCGCGCTCTGCAGGATGCGGTTGTCGACGAAGCTGGCCCGCTGGTGCTCGATGACCCCGCCGCCCATCGCGTTCGCCTCGGCGCCCAGGCCCTCGAGCAGCATCCCCAGCACGCCGTCCTCGCCGTGCTCGGCGAGGAACTCCCGCGGCACCTCCACGTCCAACCCGTAGGTCCGCTTGGCGAACTCGGAGTACCGCTTCCAGCGCGCCTCGGCCTCGTCGAGGGTGTCCGGGATCGGCTCGGAGGGCTGCACGGTGTCGAGGAGTGCCACCAGCGCCACGACGTCGTCCGCGGCGCGCAGCTGACGGGCGACCTCGACCGCCAGGGCGCCACCGAAGGACCAGCCGCCGAGCGCGACGGGCCGTCCCGAGGCGATCTCCCGGATCCTGTCGAGGTACCCGGCGGCCCTCTCCTCCAGCGGCCCCTCGGTGCGCTCGACGCCGTAGACCGGGGTGTCACCGTCCAGGCGATCGACCAGCGGCTCGTACACGAACGACGACCCGCCGGCCGCGTGGAACAGGAACAGGGGGGTGCTGTCGGCGGAGCCCTCGCGCAGGACGCGGATGTTGCCCTCGACCGCCACCTCGGTGAACGGACGCAGCAGGTCGGCGACCTCCGCGATCGTCGTGGCCCCGGCCAGCTGCTCGGCGGTGATCTCGCCGCCACAACGGGTCGACAGCCGCTCGGCCAGGGCGGTGCGGGTGGACTCGTCGAGCGCGGGCAGCGTGCCGGTCACCCCGGGGGCCGAGGCACCGGTGACCACGGCCCACGCGCCGAAGGCCATCCGTTCGGTGTCGTCACGGGGCGCGATGGCGACGTCGGAGGCGGCGGAGTCA
>NZ_JAALEA010000055.1 GCF_014145145.1 Dietzia cercidiphylli | reverse complement strand
GCCGCGGTGCTGGCCGCGGTGGCCCTGTGCGCCGCGGTGGCGGCCGGGATCTGCGGTCAGCGGCCCGTCAGCCGCGCTCGTCGGCTCCCGACGTGGTCTCGAGGGGGGCGTCCACCCCGCCGTCGGTGAGCATCGGGACGTCGAAGACGAACTCGGGGATCGCGAAGGCGTCCACCAGGGTCCGCGCCTTGCCCGCGAGCTTGGTGCACAGGCGGTTGCGGGCGGCGGTCGCGGCCTTTGTGCGCTCGGTCGTCAGGCGGTTGTGCTCGAGGAACCACCCCTTGTCGCGGTCCACGATGTCCAGGACGTAGAGGTCACACAGCGTTCCCAGGACCTCCTTGGCCTCGGGGTCCTCGCAGGCGTCCACGGCCTCGGCGAAGCGGGCGAACACCCAGCTGTCCATGTGCGCGCGCCCGGCCTGCAGCATGTGGTCCTGCGCCGAGTTGAACACCTTGAACGCCGCCGAGCCGTCCTCGCCCTGGGCCTTGCGCAGGCGGCGGGCGACCGTCTCCAACAGGTGCTCCTCGCGGTCCACCAGCAGTTCCAGCTGGTTGGCGCGGTCGAGCAGGTCCGTGTTCTCCCGGTCCGTCACCGTGTCGATGAGCTTCTGCCACAGCGTCGACGCGCGGGCCTTCTCCTGCACCACGTCCACCGCGGTGGTGAGGGCGAAGGCCACGGTCTCGCGCTGGTCCATGTCCCCGAACTCCGCGGCGTAGGCGCCGAGCAGCTCTTTGGCCACCAACTGCGTCAGCACCACGTTGTCGCCCTCGAACGTCGAGAAGACGTCGCAGTCCGCGCGCATCTCGGTGAGCAGATTCTCGGCCATGTACCCGGCCCCACCGCAGGCCAGACGGGCCTCGATGATGGTGTCGTTGGCGAAGCCCGTCACGGTGGCCTTGATCCCCGCGGCGTGGGACTCCATCTCGCGGCGTCGCTCGGCGTCGAACGCCTCCGGGTTCTTCTCGAAGTCGTGGAGCTCGGCGACGATCGCGTTCTGGGCGCACGCGTAGGCGTACGCGCGGGCCACCCGCGGCATCAGTCGACGCTGGTGCTCGCGGTACTCGAGCAGCGGGATGCCCTTGCCCGTCGCGGGGTGGTCGAACTGGCGGCGGATCAGCGAATACCGTACCGCCAGTGCCAGTGAGGTCCGGGCCGCGGCACCGGCGGCCGCACCCACCGAGACCCGGCCGCGGATCAGCGTGCCGAGCATGGTGAAGAAGCGGGCACCGACGGAGTCGATGGGCGACGAGTACTGTCCGTCGGCGTCGACCGCACCGAACCGGTCGAGGAGCGCCTCACGGGGAACACGGACGTGGTCGAACATGATCTTGCCGTTGTCCACGCCGAGCAGTCCGCCCTTGTGCCCGTGGTCGGTGGTGGTGACCCCCGGCAGGTCGTTCCCGGCCTCGTCCCGGATCGGCACCAACAGGCAGTGGACGCCGTGGCGGAGCTCCTCGCCGTTCTCGGCGTGGGTGATGAGCTGCGCGAACACCGCGGCCATGGAACCGTCGCGGGCCGCGTTGCCGATGTACCACTTCTCGGAACTCGGAGTGGGGGAGTGGACGACGAACTCGCCGGTCTCCGTGTCGAAGGTGGCGGTGGTCTCGAGGTTCTGCACATCCGACCCGCCGCCGAGCTCGGTCATGGCGAAGCAGCCCATCAGGTCCAGGGACATGACGCCCGGCAGGTACTTCCCGCGCGTCTCGGCGTCGCCGAGATTGGCGATCGCCCCGCCGAACAGACCCCACTGCACGCCGGCCTTGACCATGAGGGACAGGTCGAGGTGGCCGAGCATCTCGAAGGAGGTCAACGCCCCACCGGTGTCCCCGGTGCCGCCGTCCTCGGTGCGGAACCCCAGCCCGGGCATGCCCGAGTCGGCCAGGCGCCTCATCTGGTCGAGCACGTGGGCGCGGTGCTCCTCCATAGTGACCCCGATCGGGTTGAGCATGTCCGGGGTCATGGCCTCGCGCGTCATCCGCCGTGCGTCCGCCCAGCGGCCGTCGAGGACCTTCTGGAGCCCGGCGGCGAGGGCGGGGTCCCCCTGGCCGGTGGTGGTGATGCGGCCGTAGTGGGGATGGCCCGTGTGGGTCGTCTGGGGGGCTGCCGCCCCCGGGGCCGCGGCGTTCTGGACGTCGGTCTGGGAGGTCATGACACGACTCTACGGATCGTCCACGCCGAAGTGCACCGGTAGCGCGGCCGGAATCGGACCGTCAGGGGACGCAAATGACCGAGGTCCCGGACCGTGAACGGCCCGGGACCTCGCATTGTCGGGGTGGCGGGATTCGAACCCACGACCTCTTCGTCCCGAACGAAGCGCGCTACCAAGCTGCGCCACACCCCGGTGACAACGAGGGATACTCTAGCGCCCCGCCGGGTGATTCGCGAAACCGGGGTGATTCGCGAAACCGGGTCAGGCCGGCAGCGGCACCCGTTCGCGCAGAGGCGTCTCCGGCACCGTCGCGTCGTCTCCGCCACCGCCGGGTCCGGCGACCAGTTCGAGAAGTGTGGCCTCGGGCCTGCAGAACGTCCGGACCGGCACGTACGGCGAGGTCCCGAGTCCGGCGGACACGTGCAGGACCAGGTTCCGGCCCCACGCGGACAGGCCCTGCGCCCGCGAGCGGTCGATGCCGCAGTTGGTGACGATCGCCCCCGTGGGCAGGCAGAGCTGTCCGCCGTGGGTGTGGCCCGCCACCGCGAGGTCGTACCCGTCGGCGTCGAAACGGTCCAGTACCCGGGGCTCCGGGGAGTGGACCAGCCCGATCCGCAGGTCGAACGCCGGCCCGGCGGGTCCCTCGATCTCGCTGTAGCGGTCGCGACCGATGTGGGGGTCGTCGACGCCCGCCACCAGGACGCGCCGGCCGTCCACGACGATCTCCGCACGCCGGTGGGTGGCGTCGACCCAGCCCCGCTCGGAGAACGCCGCCTTGAGGTCGCGCCACGGCAGCGGGACGGACGAGTGCTTCTTCCGGCCGATCCCGAGGTAGGACAGGGGGTTCTTGGGCACCGGGGCGTAGTAGTCGTTGGAGCCGAAGACGAACGCCCCGGGCCGGCCGAGCAGCGGGCCGAGCGCCTGCACGACCGACGGCACCGCGCGCACGTCCGACAGGTTGTCGCCGGTGTTGAGCACCAGGTCCGGCTCCAGCCGCGCCAGTGCCGCCAGGAAGTCCTGCTTGCGCTTCTGGCCGGGCATCATGTGCAGATCCGAGATGTGCAGGATCTTGAGGGGCTCCGACCCCGGCGCGAGCAGGGGGAGCGAGTGGCGTCGGACGGTGAACGCGTTGCGCTCCCACCCCGAGGCGTAGACGGTCCCGGCCACGACCGCCCCCGCGAGGACGGCCGCCGCGCGGGCGGAGGGACTCGACGGGGTGCTCTGGGGCCGACGTGAGGGGCGTTGCATCATTTCACTCTACCGGCGGTTGCGGGAACCCTCCCCGGCCGCGGCGACTACCTCGGGGGCGAGATGGTGATCGGTGCGAGCCCGGGGACGTTGAGGACGACGGGCTCGTCGCCGATCGCGGCCCCCGGTCCGGACGCGCCCTGGCCGTCGGTGCCCCGCGCCGCGGCACCGCCACCGCCGCCCGAACCGTCGGAGACGCGGAGGGTGATCTGGGATCCGGGGATGCCGGTCCCGCCGTCGAGTCCCACGACCGTCCCGTAGGGGCGTCCGGTGCCGGACACGAACTGGGTGTTGACGACGAATCCGGCTCCGGTGAGCAGGGAGGTGGCCGCCGACTGGCTCATCCCCTCGACATCGGGTGTCCCCGCCCCGCTGGTGCCCGCCTGGAACGCGGGATCCGGCGCGGGCAGCTGGACCGGGCCGTAGATCTGGGCGATCGGGGCGAACGCGGAGAACCAGGTGTTGGCCGGCTCGAGACCGCCGAAGAGGTTTCCGTACGAGCACTGCCGCAGCGGGCTGGTGCACAGCTCGCTGGTGGTGGTGCCGTCGTTGAAGGCGTAGACGGCGGCGGAGTAGTGGTTGGTGAAGCCGAGGAACGCGGAGGAGCGGTTGGCCTCGGTCGTCCCCGTCTTGCCCGACATGGGAAGGCTCCACCCCGCGGCACCCGCGGCGCCCGCGGCGGTGCCGGCCCCCACGTGGTCCTTGGACAGGGCCACCGAGAGCGTGTCCGCCAGCCCCGGCTCGACCACCTGCTCACACCCCGGCTCGCTCAGCTCGACCGGCTTGCCGGTGCGGTCGGTGATCGACTCGACGGGGCTCGGCGGGCACCACATCCCGCCGGAGGCGAGGGTGGCGCCGACGTTGGACAGTTCCAGAGCGTTGACGGCCGTGGGCCCGAGGGTGAACGACCCGAGGTTGTTCTTCTTGATGAACCCGGCGATCGAGTCGCCGTCCGCCGCGGTCCCCTTGCGGTCGTACGACCGCATACCGAGCCGCACCGCCATGTCCACGGTGGGGGCGACCCCCACGTCCTTGATGAGGTTCACGAAGGTCGTGTTGGGCGACTGCGCGAGCGCGTCCGCGACGGACAGGGAACTCGGGTACGACCCGGCGTTCTCCACGCAGTACTGGGCGGGCGGGCACCCGCGCGCGCCGCCGGAGCCCAGGCCCGAGACCTGGACGCGGCGGGGGACGGCCAGGCTGGTGTTGGTGCCCATGCCCTTCTCCATGGCCGCGGCCACCGTGAAGACTTTGAACACCGACCCCCCGCCGTCGCCGACCAGCGAGAACGGCTGCGGCTGGACGGTCTGGCTGTCGCCCAGTTCGAGGCCGTACTGGCGGCTCGAGGCGATCGCCACGACCTTGTGGGACTCCCGGCCGGGGCGCACGACGCTCATGACCTCGGCCACGCCCTGGCCCGTCGGGTTGCCGTAGGTGTTGAGCGACCGCTGCACCGAGTCGTGGACGGTCGGGTCCAGGGTGGTGCGGATGGTGTACCCGCCCTGCTGGACCATCTCCCGGCTCAGGCCGTTCTGGTCCAGGTAGTCCAGCACGTAGTCGCAGAAGAACCCCCGGTCACCGGCGGTGATGCAGCCACGGGGCAGCGAGTTGGGCCGCTCCAGCACACCGAGGGGTTCGGCGGCGTAGGCCGCGCCCTCGGCCGGCGTGATCGCGCCGGTCTGGACCATGGTGTCGATGACGGTGTCGCGGCGGTTCTTGGTGTCCTCGGGGTTGGCGTACGGGTTGAACATGCTGGTGGACTGGATCATCCCCGCGAGCATGGCGGACTGCGGCACGGTGAGTTCCGAGGCGTCGACGCCGAAGTAGGTCTGGGCCGCGGTCTGGACCCCGAAGGAACCGTTGCCGAACGAGATCAGGTTGAGGTACTTGCTGAGGATGTCGTCCTTGCTCATCTCGCTGTCCAGCGTGAGCGCCATCCGGATCTCTTTGATCTTGCGCGCCGGTGTGGTCTCCACGGCCGCGCGGCGTTCCGCGTCGTTCTCCGCGGAGACGAGGAACTGGTAGTTCTTGACCAGCTGCTGATCGATCGTCGAGGCGCCCTGCTGCACGTCCCCGGACGTGGCGTTGGTGAGCGCCGCGCGGATCGTGCCCCGCCAGTCCACACCGTTGTGGTCGGCGAACCGGCGGTCCTCGATCGCGATGATCGCCAGCTTCATGTTCTGCGAGATCTCCTCGCTCGGGACCACCACCCGCTGCTGGTCGTACAACCAGGCGATGGGCGTCCCCTCGGAGTCGGTGACCGTGGAGATGGACGGCAGATCACCCTTGATCAGGTCCGCCGAGGTCCCGGACAGCGAGTCCGCCATCTTGTTGGAGGCCAGCCCCGCCGCCCCGGCGATCGGGAACAACGACCCGGCCGCCACCACCCCGGCCGCGACACAGGTCGCGACCAGCTTTCCCAGCGAACTCATAGCCGACACGGGGCCAGAGTACGTGAACACCCCTGTCCCGCCACCCCGTGAGGCGTCCGCAGCACACGACTCTTTACTTCTGTTGTGTGACTACGGTAACAATATGAGGGAGCGCGGGACGTTTCGAACCCGGATGATGTCGTGGTCCGACGGCACTCACGGCCGAGAGGCTCCCGTGGACACCGTGGGCCCGCCGCGCCGGGTGGGTCCAGAAGGCCGGAGGCGTGTACGGCAACCCGTCCGCGACTCCACACAGACAGGGGTACATCGATGACGGCCACCCTTCCCGGGACCTCCCGCACCGACGACGCCGGGGTCCGCCCCGGTTCAAGCAATCCCCTCGGGTCCGAGGAGACGATCATCGGGGAGGGGCGCCAGGAATGGGTCGCCCAGGCCCGGTGTAAGGACATCGACCCGGACGAGCTCTTCGTTCGCGGCGCCGCGCAGCGCAAGGCGGCCTCCATCTGTCGCCACTGCCCGGTCCTCCTGCAGTGCCGGGCCGACGCGTTGGACAACCGCGTCGAGTTCGGGGTCTGGGGCGGGATGACCGAGCGTCAGCGCCGCGCTCTGCTCAAGCAGCATCCCGAGGTACGGTCCTGGGCCGACTTCTTCGCCCAGCAGATCGAGCGGCACACCGTCATCTACTGACGTCACCTGATCGGCCCCGTACCCCGACACCGACGCGACCCGCGGCTCCCGCCGCGGGTCGCGTCGTATCACCGGGTCCGGTCACCCGGATGACCGTCCGGCCGCTCTGGTCATCCGCAGAGCTGGTCGCCGGGACAGCTGGTCACCCGCAGAGCTGGTCGCCGACCGAGCGCAGGGCCTCCAGGTTGGAGATCTCGAACGGCAACGACGGCACGCCCACGATCCGCACGTCCGGATGGGTGTCGGTGAACGACTCCAGCAGGCGGACCTCCTGCTTGGCCGTGCCGGCCCGGTCGGCGTGGATCCGCAGCACCGCCTCGGCCTCCGGGTTCCCCGCCAACCGGTCGGCCGCAGCACACGCCTGCTCGGCCGTGAGGTCGGTCAGCCGGGGGTGGGTGCGGTTGATCACGACCCCCGCGAGCGGCATCTCCTCCTCCGAGAGCCGCTCGGCGAAGAACGCGGCCTCGCGCAGGGCGGGACGTTCCGCGGACGAGACCACCAGGAACTCGGTGCCCTTGCGGCGCAGGATCGCCTGGGTGCGCGAGGCCCGGGTGGCGAATCCACCGAACGTGGAGTCCAGCGCCACGACCATCTCGGAGGCGTCCTTGAGCATGGACGAGCCGACGACGGCCGAGACCCCCCGCATCGCCGTGCTCATGGCGCCGGTCATCAACCGGCCGACCCCGCGACCGGGCGCCGCGAACACCCGCATGAGACGGCTGTCCATGAACGCGCCCAGTCGGCGCGGGGCGTCGAGGAAGTCGAGGGCGTTGCGGGAGGGAGGGGTGTCGACGACGACGAGGTCCCACGTCGAGTCGTCGAGCAACTGGCCCAGCTTCTCCATGGCCATGTACTCCTGCGTGCCGGCGAAGGAGGTGACCATGGTCTTGTAGAAGTGGTTGTCCAGGATGGACTGCGCCTTCTCGGGCGTGGTGTTGGCGGTGACCAGCTCGTCGAACGTGCGACGCATGTCGAGCATCATCGCGTGCAGCGACCCGTCCGAATCCGCGTGCTCGGGTCCCAGGTCCACCCGGGACGGCTCGTTGGAGAGGCTGTCGATGCCCAGCGCCTGCGCGAGGCGCCGGGCCGGGTCGATGGTGAGCACCACGGTGTCGCGGCCGAGCTCGGCCGCACGCAGGGCCACCGCGGCGGCGGTGGTGGTCTTGCCCACGCCGCCGGCGCCGGTGCAGACCACGACACGGGTCGCGGGGTCGGTGAGCATTCCGGTGATGTCGAGACGACGAGTCATGTCAGTGCACTCCCTGATCGGCGAGGGCGGAGGCGAGGTCGTACAGGTCGGCGACCTCGACGCCGTTGGGCAGGGCCGGCAGCACGAGGGTCGGGCAGCCGGACGAGGTCAGGGTCTCGCCGGCCGCGAGCTGGCCGCGGGCGACGCGGGCGTGTTCGATGGCCTCCACCAGGAGCCCCTGCAGGCCCTCGTCGTCGAGCTCCACACCGGTCTCCTCGAGCCCGGCCAGCACCGCCTCCGCATCGATGTCCTCCTCGGCGATCCGCTGGAGCGCGGCGTCGTCGAGGTGCCTGGTCTCGGCCCGGTTGATGATCACCTGGCCGACCCGGAGGTCGTGGGAACGCAGCTCCTCGATCGCCTCGATGGTCTCCTGGACCGGTAGCGACTCGAGCAGGGTGACCAGGTGGACGACCGTCTGCGGGGAGTGGACCAGCTCGGAGACGGCATCGGCCTGGCGGCGGATGGGCCCGCCGGCGGCCAGGTCGGCCATCGCGGTGGTCACGTCGAGGAACTTGCCGATGCGGCCCGTCGGTGGGGCGTCCACCACCACGGCGTCGTACACGACCTCCTTCTTGGCGTGCTGGCGCGTGACGACCTCGTAGATCTTGCCGGTCAGGAGCACGTCCTTGAGACCGGGGGCGATGGTGGTCGCGAACTCGATCGCGCCCACCGACTTCATCACCTTGCCCACCACCCCGAGGTGGTAGAAGGTGTCGAGGTAGTCGAGCATCGCGGCCTCGATGTCGATGGCCAGCGCGAACACCTTGCCGCCGCCGTCCACCCGGGCCACGAGTTCCTCGCGGTACGGCAGGGGGGCGCGGTCGAAGATCCGGGAGATTCCCTGGCGTTCCTCGACCTCGACCAGCAACACGCGCTTGCCGGTGGAGGCCAGTGCCAGCGCGAGCGAGGTGGCGACCGTGGTCTTGCCCGTTCCCCCCTTCCCGGAGACGTAGTGGAGATCTGCGCGGGCGGAGGAGTCGGACCAGCCGGTGGACAGCTGGTCGGCGATGGTCGCCCTCGTCGACTGTGTCCCCTGGGTTCGTGTCGCCTGCGTTCCTGGATTGTCGGTGGACGGCATGCATTCCAGACTAAGCGCTTCCACCACCGCGCGCGGGCTGCTCTCGACTTCCCTAGAGTGGGGGCATGAGCGAATCCACCGCAGCCCGGTTCGAGTACGCGACCGTCCCGCTGCTCACCCACGCCACCAAGCAGATCCTCGACCAGTGGGGCAGTGACGGCTGGGAGCTCGTTTCCGTGCTGCCCGGGCCCACCGGCGAGCAGCACGTCGCCTACCTCAAGCGCCGGCTCTGATGTCGGAGGGCGAGGGCGGCGGCTACTGGACCCGCAAGCTGGAGCAGCTGGGGATCGACCTGCCGACCGTGGTCACCCCGCTGGCCAACTACGTCCCCGCCGTGCGGACGGGGGCGTACGTCTACACCTCCGGTCAGCTGCCGATGGTCGACGGTGCCCTCGCCGCGACCGGCAAGGTCGGCGCCGGGGTCGCGCCGGAGGTGGCCGCCGGTCTCGCCCGGACCTGCGCACTCAACGCGCTCGCCGCGGTCGACGGCCTGGTGGGCATCGACTCGGTGGTGCGGATCGTCAAGGTCGTCGGGTTCGTCGCCTCGGCGCCGGGCTTCAACGCCCAGCCCGCGGTGATCAACGGCGCCTCGGACCTGCTGGGTGAGATCTTCGGCGACGCCGGCGTCCACGCCCGCTCCGCCGTCGGGGTGTCCGAGCTGCCGCTCGACGCGCCCGTCGAGGTCGAGCTCATCGTCGAGGTCGAGGGCTAGGGACGGACCATGGCGACGTCCGGCGGTCTGGCCCCGATCACGTTCCCCGCGTACGAGACGCTGCGCCCCGTCACCGACCTGGCCGGCGTGATCCTCTGCGACAACCCCTCGGAGATGACCTTCGAGGGGACCAACACGGTCGTGCTGAGGGCCCCGGGATCGCCCACCGCCGTGGTGGTGGATCCCGGTCCGGACGATCGCGCGCACGCCGAGCGGATCGCCGCCATCGTGGGGGAGATCGAGCTCGTCGTCGTCACCCATCGTCACGGGGACCACACCGACGGGATCGACCACCTCCGCGCGCTGACCGGCGCGCCGGTCCGAGCGATCGGGGAGCGGTACTGCCGCGACGCCGGGCCACTGGTCGACGGCGAGGAGATCCACGCCGCCGGGCTGGACATCATCGTGCTGGCCACGCCCGGGCACACCGTGGACTCGGTCAGCCTCGAGGTACGGCCCGCAGGCACCGGGTTCACCGCCCCCGCGGACTGCGTGGTGCTCGGAGACACGATCCTGGGCCGCGATTCGACCGTCCTGGACTCGACCGATGGCGACCTGGGCGACTATTTGGAGAGCCTCGACCTGCTGGCCGCCCGCGCCGACGGTGTCGTGGGTGTCCCCGGGCACGGGCCGGACGTGGACAACACCGCGCGCGCAGCCCAGGTGCTCGCCCGCCACCGGCGGGACCGGCTCGAGCAGATCGTGGCCGCCCGGGAGGAACTGGGTCCCGGCGCGTCCGCCGAGGCCATCACGCAGCACATCTACCAGGACGTCACGCCGTTCCTGCTCAAGGTGGCCGAGCAGTCGACGCTCGTGGCC
>NZ_JAALEA010000555.1 GCF_014145145.1 Dietzia cercidiphylli | reverse complement strand
CCGAAGGGGACCATCGCGACCCCCTCGCGTCCGCACCACGCCAGCAGGGCCGCCACCTCGTCGTCGTCACGTGGTGCGACCACCGCGTCGGGGCAGTCCACCTCGGGACGCAGCCGCCAGGACAGCAGATCGGGTGTCGATTTGCCCCTGGCCCGGGGCAGCCGCTGGGTGTCCGCGGTGGAGAGGTTGCCCTCCCCCACGATGTCGGCGAGGGCCGTCAGGTCGGCGTGGGTCAGTCGGGACGGGGAGGCCACCACGGCGGCCGGATCGAAGTGCAG
>NZ_JAALEA010000554.1 GCF_014145145.1 Dietzia cercidiphylli | reverse complement strand
GCAGGCCGCGGATGCCCTCGCCCAGGTCCCTCGCCTCGGCCTCGGTGCCCCACCGGGACAGGGCCATGGGCGGCAACGGAAGGTTGTCAGAGGAAGTCATGTCGCTCATACTGGAACAGTAAACCTCAATCTGTTCCGTTTTCCACGATCTCCGCACTGACGGGTACCCGACCCCCGGACGATCGCCAAGGGCGCCGCGCGCCAGTCAGGAGCTCCGGTGACCTCGTCCGCCCCGGCACTGTCGACCGACCGCACCGCCGCCACCCGCGACCGCGCGCTCACGGCCGCCCGCGACTCGATCCTCGAGATCGGTGCCACGCGGACCACGATGGTCGAGGTCGCCCGTCGCTCCGGGGTGGGACGGACGACCCTCTACCGCCACTGGCCGGACATCACCGCCCTCTTCGCCGACCTGCTCACCCGCGAGCTCACCGCGGTCGTCGAGCGGGTGGATCCCGCGCTCACCGGCTCGGCTCTGCCCGGCTCAGCACTCCCCGACTCGGCACCCGGCGACGCGGACGAGCTCGTGCGGTTGCTGTGCACGTTCGCGGACGAGGTGCGGACGGACCCGCTGCTGGACGCGTTCCGCAGGCACGAGTCCGAGATGCTCTCCGAGTACGTCTTCCACCGGCTCGGCACCTCGCAGCGCCGGCTCATCGACGTCCTCCGCGGACTGCTCGCGCAGGCGGTGGCGAGCGACCCCAGGCTGGCCGGGCGCGACGCCGACAGGACCGCGACGATGCTCTTCCTCGCCGTCCAGGGGCTGGTCCTGTCGGCCCCACTCGCCGACCCGCCGCTCGACCCGTCCACCTGGCGGACCGAACTGAACCTACTCATCAGGGGGTACCTCGGCCTATGACCGGTCAGAGCGATCGCGTGCACACCACGCCCGTCCACACCGCGCCCGCCCACACCACGCCCGTCCACACCACGCCCGCCCA
>NZ_JAALEA010000553.1 GCF_014145145.1 Dietzia cercidiphylli | reverse complement strand
GCAGCTCGTGGATGTGCTGCTGGACACCGACCCCCGGCACCTTGACCTGGAATGCCAACCCCACCTCGTGATATCCACCGAGGACGTTGCCCGGGACGTCGTGGTACCGGACGTGGATCATCGTGACCGGCGTACGACCACCCGGGAGGGACACCGGCTCGGCCCCCGCGGAATCCAGGATCGCGGACTGGGGCCCTGCGGCGATCAGCCGACGGGCGACGGCCGTCCGCGACAGGAACGCGGCGCCCGATATCGAGGCGGAGACGACGGGGACCGGGAACGTGATCTGACGGCCCGCGACGACGCGGGTGGTGGGAGAACTCATGCCCCGACGTTAGCCGCTACGGTAACAGGTTTCAGCATATTTCGGGGCTAACGTCCCGGGGTCGACCACGGATAGACCAGGTAGAGACGGGCACACGGTCCGCCCACGCGGCACAGACCGCGTCGACACCCACCGGGAGCACACCATGTTGAAGGCACTCGCCGACTTCTTCGCCCAGTTCGATTTCACCGTCGGTTCGTCCGCCGCGATCAACGGCTTCATCTCCGGCTCCACCGCCGCCCTCGAGCAGTCGTTCGGATTCGACAGCTCGATCGGACAGCTCGCCGTGAGCAGCATCGGCCGGGTCGGCCCCGTCGAGAACGGCGCCTGACCCGACTCCACCGACACCGGAGAACCCCCGGTCACCCCCTCGGGTGGTCGGGGCGATCCGCGTCTCGGGTGGGGTCCGACAGGTCGTCGGGAGGCGCGGCTGCCAGCTGACCACTCGACTTGCCCTTGTACCGGGGCCGCAGCAGATTCGCGGGGGACAGGATGTCGTCGACCTCCTCCGCCGAGAGCAGGCCCATCTCCAGCACGACCTCGCGGACGCCACGGCCCGAGCGCGCGCACTCACGGCCCACCAGGTCGCCGTTGTGGTGACCGATCACGGGATTCAGATAGGTGACGATGCCGATCGAATCCATGACGTTGCGGCGGGCCACCTCGACGTTGGCCGTGATACCCCGCACGCACTTCTCCGTGAGCGTCTCGATCGCCTTGGTGAGCAGGGAGATCGACTCGAACATCGCCTGCGCGATCACGGGCTCCATCACGTTGAGCTGCAGCTGCCCCGCCTCGGCCGCCATCGTCACCGTGACGTCGTTGCCGATCACCTTGAAGCAGACCTGGTTGACCACCTCGGGGATCACCGGGTTCACCTTGGCCGGCATGATCGACGACCCCGCCTGGAGCTCGGGGAGGTTGATCTCGTTGAATCCCGCGCGCGGGCCGGAGGAGAGCAGACGCAGGTCGTTGCAGATCTTGGACACCTTGGACGCGGTCCGCTTGAGAGCGGCGTGGACGTTGACGTAGTCGCCGGTGTCGCTGGTCGCCTCGATGAGGTTCATGGCCCCGGTGACCGGCAGACCGGTCACGACCCGCAGGTGCTCGACCACCGCACGGCGGTAGTCGGGCGGTGTGTTGACGCCGGTGCCGATGGCCGTGGCGCCGAGGTTCACGTCGAGCAGCATCCGGGCCGCCGCGCCGAGGACGTGGAGTTCCTCGTCGAGGGTCACCGCGAATCCACCGAACTCCTGGCCCATGGACATGGGAACGGCGTCCTGCAGCTGCGTCCGGCCCATCTTGAGGACCTCGCGGAACTCCTCCGATTTGTCGTAGCAGGCCTCCCGCAACGCGACGATCGCCGGCTCGAGCCGCTCGAGGGAGTGCCACAGGGCGATCCGGAAACCGGTCGGGTAGGCGTCGTTGGTGGACTGCGACCGGTTGACGTCGTCGTTCGGACTGATGACGTCGTAGGCGCCCTTGGGGTGACCGGTCCGCTCCAGCGCGAGGTTGGCCACCACCTCGTTGGTGTTCATGTTGACCGAGGTGCCGGCCCCGCCCTGATAGACGCACGAGGGGAACTGGTCCATGCAGCGGCCGTCCAGCAGGATCTCGTCGCACGCACCGACGATGGCCTCGGCGATGTCCGGGTCAAGGACTCCCATCTCGAGGTTCGCCAGCGCGGCGGCCTTCTTGACCATGACCATCCCGCGGATGAAGTCCGGGATGTCGCTGATGGTCTTCGAATCGATGGGGAAGTTCTCGACGGCGCGCACGGTGTGGATCCCGTAATAGGCGTCAGCCGGGACCGCCTTCTCACCGAGCAGGTCTCGTTCCACACGGGTCTGGGTCATACGTCCTCCGCTGATCGGGTCGACACGATCCACAGTAGACACGGCCCGCGGTCGGCGCGCGGTCTCACGGTTCGCGGGGATCCCCCGCCGCCGCGCGACCTTGCCTAGGGTGTGGGCATGTCGCGAACGACGACCTCCCGCCGCAGCCGGACCCTGTCCGCGGCGAAGGACGTCCTCCGGCCGCTGACCCCCTCGGACGGGGTCCTGGGCAGCATCGTCGACAGGGGCCAGGTGCCCCTGCCGCGCGGGACCTGGGCGGTGTTCGGCGTCGCGTTCGCCGGGTTCGCCCTCCCGGTCATCGGGTTCGTCGAACTGGCCGAGCGGATCAGTTCCGGTGCCAAGCTGCCCTTCGACCGGCCCGTCATGCTGTGGTTGCGCAGGCGACACACCCCGCGCAACACCCGGATCGTCAGGGCGGTCACCGAACTCGGCGGGGTCACCGCCGTCCCGGTCTTCGCGCTCGCCGCCGCGGGTTACCTGGCCTACGTGCGGGGCAGCCGCCGACCGGCCGCGTTGCTCACGGTCTCCCTCGTCGGGTCCACCGTCATCAACTCGGTCCTCAAACTGATGTACCGGCGGGACCGCCCCACCTTCTTCACCCACATCGTCGAGGAGAAGAGCTACTCGTTCCCCAGTGGGCACGCCATGGCGAGTGCGGCGCTCGCCGGCTGCGCCTGCGTGCTCGCGTGGCCGACCGGGTGGCGCTACCCGGTGATCGCCGGGTCCAGCGCCTACGTCCCCGCGGTCGGCGTGACCCGCATGTACCTCGGCGTGCATTTTCCCAGCGACGTCCTCGCCGGCTGGTGCGTGAGCCTGGCCTGGGTGGGCGAGGTGGCCACGATCATGTGGCTCGTCGACCGCCTCGACTACGCCCCTCCGCTGCTCTCGCGTCCGGAGTCGTGATGGGCACCCACGCCCGGATCGTCCTGCACCACGGGGACATCCCCCGACTTCCGGCGGACGCGGTGGTCGACGCCGCCGCCCTGCGCCTGGCCCGGTCCCTTGTCGACTGAGGCGACCTCGCGAGCCGGCGCGGGACCGTCGAACGACGCGACCGCCGCCCCGGCAGTGGTCCTGACCGAGGTCTTCGCCCCGTGGGTGGTGCTCACAGCCGGCTCGCTCCACCTCGGCCACCGGGTGGGCTCGACCGGCTGGGGGGCGGCGACCGCAGCCGGACTGGGGGTGTTACCCCAGGCGGCGATCGCCTGGCGGGTGCGACGCAAGGCCCTGTCCGATCACCACGTCAC
>NZ_JAALEA010000552.1 GCF_014145145.1 Dietzia cercidiphylli | reverse complement strand
GCCACCATCCGGGTCAAGGTCTCGTTCCACACCGCCGTGCTCGCCGGTGTCGTCTCGGTGCTGGCCCGTCAGATCTCGCCCGGATACTGGCGGCTGCTCGTTCTGGTGCCACCCGTGGCGTGGGCACGGGTCCGGATCAGCCACCACACCCCGGTCGAGACCGCACTTGGCGTGCTGATCGGGGTGCCCTGCGGCTACTGGGGCGGAGGCGGGATCGCCGCCCCACCTGCCCGCTCGACCGCGAACTGAGGACTGCGCACCGAGCGCCACCGCCCCGCGGGACCGGGTGCCCGCGGGGCGGCGAGGGGACGGCCG
>NZ_JAALEA010000551.1 GCF_014145145.1 Dietzia cercidiphylli | reverse complement strand
CCTGCGGGGTCGAGCGGGCCGAGCCGGTGCCCGACGTGTGCCCGATCTGCGCCGATGAGCGCCAGTTCGTCCCCGCCGGCGGCCAGCGGTGGACCGACCCCGAGGCGTCGGCCGCGCGCGGCGCGCGCATCGAGTTCATGGAGCGCGAGGCGGACGTGATCAACCTGGTCCACCGGGACTGTCCCGGGATCGGGCAGAAGCCGGCGCTCATCCGCACCGACCACGGGAACGTGATGGTCGAGGCGCCGAACCACATCAGCGAGGAGGCCGTCGCGGCGGTGCGCGGATGGGGTGGCATCTCCGCCCTCATCGCCTCCCACCCGCACATGTACGGGGTCCAGTCACTGTGGTCGGCCGCCTTCGACGACGCCCCGGTCTACGTCTCCGCACCGGACGAGCACTGGCTCGGTCTGCGGCCCCGCAACACCGTGGTGTGGGGCGGCGGCCACCCGGGTGAGGAGATCGAGATCCTGCCGGGGGTCCGGGCCTCACAGCCCGGCGGCCACTTCCCCGGCAGCGCGGTGGTCCACTGGACCGCGCGCGACGGCCGGGGGGTGCTGTTCACGGGCGACACCATCGGCACCGTCGCCGATCCGCGCTGGGTCACGTTCATGCGTTCGTTCCCCAACTGGATGCCCCTGTCCGGCGCGGTGGTCCGGCGCATCGCCGAGCACGTCTCGCGCTACGACGTCGACCGGATCTACGCGAACTTCGGCGGCTGCGTCCCCCGCGACGCCGGCGCCGCCGTCCAACGCTCGGCCGAGCGGTACGCCAGGTGGGTCGACGGCGAGTACGACGCTCTCACTTAGGAGGTGGGTACGGACTCTGAGCCTTCTGCGGCTGTGATCTGCGCGAGTGCGCCGACGCCAACCAACGACGGCTCCTGAGGGCCGCTGTACTGGCATTCTCGGCGTCTACCATGGTCGGACCGGTAGACCTCGATCAAACCATGCTGGTCGGACTCGGACTCGACCGCTACGGCGCACGACGGACCGATGAGGTCGGATACGACAGGACCCGCGCCCGGAGGTCCGGAGGGTGGACACCGTGGACCACCGTCCCGATGCTCTACCTGCACGGCAGCGCCGACTGGTGTGCTCGCGGAGTGGACCCGGCTGGCGTCGGCCCTACCGGTCGGAAGCAGGGCGGAGTCCGTGCGGGACTCCGGTCACTTTCCGCAGGTGGAACAACTCGACCTGGTCGCACGCCTCGTCGAGGACTTCGTCGGCGCCCGGTGACGGGGGTACCCGCACCGCCCACCCTGATCGCGCTCTCCGCGGCCGAGGCCGACGCGTTGGTGGGACGGGTCGCGACGATTCCGCGCCACACCTGGGGGCGGGACGCAGGTGACGACCGGCCGGCGACCGCGAGTCAGGCTCCCGCCGTCTCGGCCTCAGCGAACCCCCATAGCCGTTCGGCGATCTCCGGATCCGAGGCCTCGGCGGTCCTTCCGATGAGCGTGGGCATCCCCCTGAGGTTCCGCAGCCCGTCCGGCCCGGTGTAGCTGCACGGCGGTAGCGGCCGGGTGGCGGCGAACATCGTGGTGAGCGCCGCCTGCGAGGCAGGCTGGGCGAACACCGAGCAGACGCGGGTGATCATCGTGTCGACCACGGCGTTCCCGCTGGCGTTGGTGATCCCGGTCGCCGCCCACCCGGGGTGCGTGAGCTGCACGTCGACCCCCGCCACCGCGGCCTCGGCCCGTCCGTCCCGCAACCGCCGGTCCAGCGCGAGCCCCCACAGCATGTCGCCGAGTTTGGACTGGGCGTAGGCCGCCGCGGGGGTCCACCGACGTCGGCGGAAGTGGGGGTCGTCGAGGTCGAAGGTCGCGGCCTTGTGCGCGTTGGACCCGACGATCACCACGCGGCGGCGGACACCCGGGAGGACGAGGTTCGTGAAGAGGAACGGGCCGAGAACGTTGACGCCGAGCAGCATCTCGACCCCGTCGGCGGTCTCGCGGCGTCGCGGCGTGATGGCACCGGCGTTGTTGACCAGCACGTCGATCGGCTCGGCCTCCCCGCCGCGCAGCTCGTCGGCGGCGCGTCGCACGCTCCCGAGCGAGGCCAGGTCCAACTCGACGACCCGGGACGGGCCCGGGAGCGAGTCCGCGACCTGGTGTCCTCGCCCGGTGTCCCGCACCGCCAGGACGACCCGGGCGCCGCGGTCCGAGGCGGATCGTGCGGTCTCCAGACCGACGCCGCTGGTCGCCCCCGTGATGAGCCACGTCTGGCCGGTCAGGTCCGGGATGTCGATGGTCTTGGTAGTCACCGGCACAGGCTACGTGCCGCGAGGTGCCCGTCAGTGGTGCTATGAGCAGGTTCATCGAGCGGGTCCCCTGGGCGGTCTGGTGACCCGACCCGATCCGGGGCGGCGTCGACCCGGCCCGGTTTATCCTCCGCTCATGCGCCCTTTCGCCACCCGCTCCCGCCGTCCGCTGGCCGCGGCGGTCGCGGCCCTCGTCGTCGTCTCCTCCGCGGTCCTCGCGCCGGCCACCGCCTCAGCCCAACCGGCACCGCGGTGGTCCGGACTGGACACCCGCCAGTGGGATCGCCCGATCCCCGC
>NZ_JAALEA010000550.1 GCF_014145145.1 Dietzia cercidiphylli | reverse complement strand
CGCCCAGGCCCCGGGCAGTTCGGCGGCCGTCATCGCGGACCTCCCCCTGCGGCGACGGCGGAGAGGTCGGCGGAGAGGTCGGCGGAGAGGTCGGCGCCCCGGACTCCGCGCGCCGGGTCGAAGACCGCGATCTCCGCGAGCGCGCCGACGACGGTGGCCACGTGATCGGCCACCAGTCGTGCACCGGTGTCGGGGTCGGCGCCGGTGGGGTCGCCGATCACCCCGGTGTCGGACAGGTCATCGGCCAGCCAGCCGAACTTCACGGGGCCGGTGAACCCGATGTGCTGACACCCGGCCACTCCGGTGGGGATCCTGGCCTCGGCCACGGACATGTCGACGAGGTCCGTGCGCAGGTGGAGCATCATCGACGTCTCGGCCCACCCGGCGTGGATCCCCATGCCGAGTTCGGTGGGGCCGGGGTTGGCCCGACCGGCGTACAGGAAGGTCCGCAGGCCGCTGCGCCGGCGCAGTTCCCGCAGCGCCACCTCCAGCAGGGCGGAGTTGCCGCCGTGGCAGTTGACAAAGAGCACGCGGCCGAACCCGCTGGCGCTCAGTGCGGATCCGAGCTCACGGACCTGGGACAGCAGGGTGTCCGCGGTGATCCACATCGCCCCGGGGAACGAGGAGTGCTCGTCGCTCTTGGTGTATCCGAGGGCGGGCATGAGCCAGGCGTCGACCTCGCCCCCCGCCCCTTCCCCGGCTGCGGCGGCGGCCACCGCCCGGGCCGCCACCTCCTCGGCCACGATCAGGTCGGTGGCCAGGGGAAGGTGGGGGCCGTGGGGTTCGATCGCACCGGCGGGGATGACGGCGACGGGATCGCCCCGGCCCACCCGCGCGGCCTCGACGGTGCTCAGGTCCGCATAGCGCCGGGCGGGCCCGATCATTCCTCCCACCGCCCGGGATTGAGCAGGCCGTGGGGGTCGGTCCGGGCCGCCAACGCCCGCACCTCCTCGGTTCCGTGGTCCACCCGGTACTGGTGCGGGGAGTGCACCCTCACGCCCAGCTCCTCCAGGACGGGCACTCCCGCGTAGGCGGCCTCCGGGTCGGTGTAGTGACCGTTGAGCATGCCGAACATTCGGCCGTGGCCGGCCTCGAGGTGCAGGGTTCCGCCCGGATAGACGGCCTCGACCTCGTCCAACCGCTCCACCAGCGCGTCACCCTGGCATTCCATGTGGAACCACGTGTCCGGCTCCGCTTTCTGCAACCAGTGGGTGGGGTGATTGTAGGACAGGGTCGAGACCTTGATGGACTCGTTGACCCCCTTGCGCACCGCTTCCACCACTCCCCCGGCACCGGTGACCAGGGCGCTCACCTCGTCCACGACGGAGGCCTCGACGATCGCGCGCAGACTCGCGCGGCCGGGCGGGATGGCCTCGTCGGGCGGTAGGCACCCGGCCACGTGGGCGCCATCGGCCGAGCAGAGCCGCGGCGCAGGGTCGAGACGGTGGATGCGCGGGACCACGGAGAAGGCGTCGTGGTGATCGTCGAAGCTGGCGTAGAGGCAGCGCCAGTCCTGCAGGGGTTCGATCCTCACGGTGGCGCGGACGATGATCCCCGCGACCCCGTAGGTGTGCACGAACGGCTGGGCGTCCTCCCCGGTCAGGTGCACGATCTCGGCGTCGGGGTGGGCGTAGACCACGTCGAGCGCCTCGACGAACCCCTCGTGGTTGCGGCCGTGCACGATCGTTCCGGTCCCTGCGGACCCCCCGGCCAGGAAGCCCCCCAGCGTGGACTGCACGGTCGAGGGATACATCCACAGCTGGGAGTCGTCGCGTGCGAGCCGCTTCTCCAGGCTCATCATGCGGACGCCTGCCTCGGCGGTGACCGTCCCGGCCTCCGGGTCCACGTCGTCGATGCCCCTCAGGGCGGTCAGGTCCAGCACGAGACCACCGTGCAGCGGCACCACCTGCCCGTAGTTGCCGGTGCCCTTTCCGCGTGAGGTGATGGGGACCCCGCGGCGGACCGCCGCGCGGACGATCGGCGGGACCTGCTCGACACTCGTGGGCCGAACCACCACCTCGGGGCGGCCGATCGGCCACTGCGCACGCAGGATCGGGCTGAGATACGAGCCGTCCTGTGAGGCCTTGTCGAGGCTGCGGTCGTCGGTGAGGACGAGCTCCGGGCCGAGCAGGTCACTCAGATCCTCGACGAGTCCGGCCACGTCCGGGGCCGTGGGAGCCGTCGGCGACGCCGTCTGGGTCTCGCTCACTGGGGTGCCTTCCTGAATCGGGTGGTCACTGGGGGGATCAGTTCATCCCGATGGCCGGATCGATGAACCGGTTGGTCGCGATGGTCTCCGGTGCAACGTCCTCGGCGATCGCGACGTCGGCGGCCTCGTAGATGCCCGTGACCATCCCGACGATGTCGGCCAGTCGTTCCTCGTCGAAGTTGCCGACCGTCGAGTCGGGACCGTTGCCGACGATCTCCCGGTCGAGCATGGCCTCGACGGCGAAGTCGGCCAGCTCGGAGCTGTAGACCCAGCCGGTGTTGAACTGCTCGACGGCGTCGACGATCACCGCGTTGGTGCGATCCGGGTCCGCGAAGTACTCGACCTCGGCCTGCTGCAGGACCGGAACGAGCATCTCCAGGCACGCGGAGTTGTCCTCGAGCTCGGCCGAGCGCACCGCCATCATGGACTTGTAGATCGGGTACCCGGTGTCGTGGAGCAGCTCGTAGGCCACGGGCTTACCCCACTCGGCGACCTCGTTCTCGTAGATGAACGGCTCGGCGCTGGCGTAACCCTGTTGCGCGACCGACCCGCCGGCCGCCACGAAGTTGGACGGCGACCCGTCGTAGCTGCCGTCGACCTGCTCGGGGTCCAGGATGCCCTCACCGGTGAGGTAGTCCATGTACGCGTTGCCCTCGAAGTACAGGACTCGGGTCCCCTCGTCCTTGAGGTCGGCGATCCGCGCCACGTCGGGGTAGGTCTCCGGGTCCCACATGATCATCTGCGGGTTGATGTCCAGCGGCGCGAACACCCCGATCGTCGGATTGTTGAGCGAGTTCTGCACGGCCTGGTCGGAGTCCACGTAGCCGAGCATGATGTCGGTGTCCTGGTACATCTGCGCGGTGACCTGCTGGAAACCGATTGCCGGGCCACCGGTGCGGATCTCCACGTCCACCCCGGTGTACTCCCCCGAGGCGAACAGCGGGCCCGAGACGGCCTTGGCGCCCGCGTCGATAGTGGGTTCCGGGCCCAGCAGCTCGTAGAGGTGTCCGTGCTCGGCCTCCGGGTTCCAGTCGGTCTGGACGACCACGGTGGCGGGGCAGCTCTCGCTGAGGTCGACGGCCCCGATCTCACCGCTGTATCCGGACGCCGCCTCGGCGGACTCGGAATCGGAACCACCACAGGCGGTCAGTGTGGCGGCTCCGAGGGTGCACAGGGCGGCCACGGAGAGCACGGTCCTGGTGGTGTGGGTGCGGCGCATCTGGGTCTCCTCCCGGGGGCCGGATCAGGCCTCCCGTATTGACGTGATCAATATCTATAGTGAAGCGGTGCTACGTTTCGGTTGTGTTGCCGGTCGGGCAGATGTGGGTTACGGCCGGGGCGAGACTCTCGCCATCACCGCTGGTCGTCGGCGTTGTACCACCGCCCCACCACCTTGCGGGAGAGTAACCCGAAGGCCAGGAACACGGCCACACCGAGCAGCGAGGCGAGCAGGATGGAGGCGAACAGTTCCGGCGACTGCAGCCGCGCCCGATAGGTGTCGATGAGGATGCCGATCCCCGGGTCCCCCTGCTTGAAGAAGAAGTCGCCGACGATCGCCCCGACCACGGAGAGCCCTGCGGCCACCCGCAGGCCCTCGAACAGCGCGGGCAGCGCCGCCGGTGCCTCGAGTTTGCGAAGCACGGTCAGTCGGCCGGCGTGGTGAAGCCGGAAGAGCCTCCGCAGACCCGGGTCCACGGACTTGAGGCCGAACAGGGTGTTCGACACGATCGGGAACAATGCGATCAGCACGCAGACGAACACCCGCGCGGTGAACCCGAAACCGAACCAGAAGCCGATCAGCGGCACCAGCGCGAGGATCGGGATGCACTGCAGCACCACGGCGTACGGGAACAGCGAGCGCTCCGCCCACGTCTCCTGACTCATCAGGATCGCCCACACCACCCCGATCACGAACGCGATCGCCAGGCCGGTCAGGGCGACGACCGTCGTGCGACCCAACGCCTCGAGCATGGCCGGAAAATTGGGCCCGAGGAACCCGTCGGTGATCACGACGTGCGGCGGGGGCAGCAGGAAACGGCGGGCGGGTTCGAGCACGACGTAGCTGACGAAGTACCAGAGGGCCAGGCAGGCGGCCAGGACGACCAGCGGGCCGCCGATCCGCACGAGCGCCCCGTCCGCGGAGATCCGGCGCCGCCGCCCGGTCTCCGCCGAGGTGGGCGCGGTTACCGTGGTCGCCCCGCCCGGGGCCGGGGTGTCGGACCCGGGGTCCGCGTCGGGCTCGGCCGAGGTGCTGCC
>NZ_JAALEA010000549.1 GCF_014145145.1 Dietzia cercidiphylli | reverse complement strand
GGTGGTGGTGGTGTTCATCAGTGTGCCTCCTCCAGAGCCTGGGAAACCTCGCCGACGAGGTTGATGTAGTCGGCCGAGTACCGGACCTCGGGGTCGCGGGGGACGTCGAAGGGGACGTCGATGGTGTGGACGATGCGGCCGGGACGCCCGGACATGACGACGACCCGGGTGGACAGGTACACGGCCTCGGCGACCGAGTGGGTGATGAACAGTCCGGCGAACCGTTTGGCCGCGAACAGCTCCAGGAGCTCGTCACCGAGTCGCTGCCGCGTGATCTCGTCGAGGGCCCCGAACGGCTCGTCGAACAGGAACAGCTCGGGCTCCAGCGTCAGCGACCGGGCCAGCGACACCCGCATCTTCATCCCGCCGGACAGTTCTCGCGGCAGGGAGTGCTCGAAGCCGGTCAGCCCCACGAGGTCGATTGCCTCCTGCGCCCGCTGCCGCCGCTCGGCCTTGCCGATCCCGTCGAGCTCGGCGAGCATCTCGACGTTCTGGGCGACGGTGCGCCACGGCAGCAGCGTGGCGTCCTGGAAGACGTACCCCACCCGGTCGGTGCCGGTCTGCAAGTAGCCGTCGGTATGGGTCGCCAGGCCGGAGGCCAGCCCGAGCAGTGTGGACTTGCCGCACCCGGAGGGTCCCACCACGCTGACGAACTCTCCGGCCCCCACGCGGAGATCCACGCCCTCGAGCGCGCGGGTGCCGTTGGGGTAGGTGACCCCGACGTCGGAGAAACCGAGTATCTCGGTACCCGGCCGGAGGACGGGGCGGGCTGGGGTCGTCATGGTGCCTCCTGGAGATCGGGCGGGTGGGTCGAGGCCTGTGTGAGGGTCGAGGTCTGTGTGAGGAAGGGGTCGACGAGGACGGACGCCCTCG
>NZ_JAALEA010000548.1 GCF_014145145.1 Dietzia cercidiphylli | reverse complement strand
GAGTGCGGTTGCGCAGCGTGAACGTGCAGATGGCAGGCGGTCGACTTCATCGCCGTCCTAGAACAGCTTGGCGGGTATGAGCCTGCCTGGGGTTCGCCCGTGACCGCGGAGTGCGTCTTAGGTTCGTTCAAGTAATCCAGTCGACGCGGGCTCGCATTCTGCGCCGCGCAACCGCCGGTCGCCGGCTCAAGAGAAGAGGTCACGGTGTCGAACGCCGAGGAGCAGCGCGCCCGCAAACTCGCCCGCGAGGAGCAGGGCCGTCAGGCTGACCTGCGAAAGCGAGATCAGCGGATCGACCGGGCGGCCGAGGATCTGCCCGAATTCGGGATAGACCTCAGTCGTGACGAGATCGGAGCGTGGTTGGACTTCGCGATGAAGTTGCGTGAGCTCGAAGCAAAGAAGGGGCCGGCGAACCACCATCCGCTCACGGCTCGTTTGTGGGACGAGGGGTGGGTGCTCGCCATCGCCATGCTCTACCGCATGAACCCCGACCAGGATCTGACCAAGCCACCGAAGTCTTCCCTGACCGGGCCCTCTTTCCACCGTTTCGCAAAGCAGAGGCGCGGAACGCTCTACCTCGCGTACAAGTACGCAGCCGAAGCCATGGGCGCGACGATGTCGATCGAGGGCGAACGCATAGTGCAGGAGAACCTCGACGAGGCCTTCCCCGCCCTCGATGCGTTCGTCGTCGACGAGTGGCCCGACACCCTCCGCTTCGACGACGAGGCGGTCTACCAAGTGGGCCACGATGACTACAAGCTGTTCCAAGGGATGCTCGGCGCCCTGTCCGGCTTAGGCGAGGCACTCAGATCCAAGGCGTGGCGCGACGAAGTGACCGCAATGTGCGACCAGCTGAGCGATTCTTGGCTGAAGATCCACGACGACCTGCAGGGCCTGTCTTTTCCCTGCGATGAACCCGATGAGGGCATGTTCGTCGCGGGGGTCTACCTCAACGGCCTCGATCACTGTTTCAGTCTCGAGCAGGGTCACTTCGCCTATTCGATGCAGATTCTCAACCTTTTGCGCGGCCAAGGCACCGACGTCAGTAGCCTCACCGGCAGCTTGGTGGGAGCGTTCACCTCCATGACCGGCATGCTCGACCTGTTTGTCGACGCCGACTTCACGGACGCAGAGTCGCCGGCCCATGCCTGAGACCGCGGACCTACGCCAGGATCTCGAAGCCGCCCAGGACCGGTTCGAGCAGTACCGCATATCTGTGAGCACGGCGTTCGAAGATCGACCCGCCGGCGAGCTGGCCCGGGCCCTCGAGGCCGTACTCCCGGATCTGGCGTTCCACGAAGGTCAGGCGTACGCCGCGACAGTAGCTCTCGATCGGCTGGACGCCGGCGCCGATCAGGCCGCGGTCGCGCAGACGCTGGATCTCGTACTCATCGAGCAGCAGGCCGCGCGGCGCAGCGCGGACTTCCTGGCCGGCGTCGCCACGGTGCTCGCCCGCGCGAGACGGGACGGGGCGGCCTAGCCAGGCGCGGAGGCATCAGCCGAGCCGGGCGGCCGGGCGCGCTCCCGCGGGGACACCGGACACAATGTGTGCATGGCTTCCCCGGAACAGCGCGCACAGTTCGACCTACTCGCCCCGCTACTGGCCCGCGAGGGCGTCGATGTGTGGACCGCGTCCGTCGCCGAACTCGACGCCGGGATGGAGCGCGCCAAGCAGCGCCACGCCGCTGCCGTCGCTCACGTTCGCGCTGTCCTGAACGCCCACGCGCGCAACGACACCTCGGCCGCCGGCGGACTCCTTGAGGCACTGGAGCTGTCCGCCGAGACCACTCCCCCGCCGATCCCCGATGCGCTGACCGTGGCGACCCGCTTCGCCCAACTCGCCCAAACGGTGGCGCCGCAGCTTCCCGCAGAGGTGATCGCCGCGGTCCGAGACAAGGCATCTCGCCCCGACACACCAGACGGTATGGCCCGCCTCAGTGAGGCGGTTCTGCTCGACTGCGACGCCTCCACCGGTCTGCGCACCGTGATCCGCGAGCACGGGCCGGCCGCCGCCCTCTATGCCGCCGCGGCCATGACAGCCGCGGCATTCCGCCTCTGGTCCGAGCACTCCGGGGAGACGATGGACGAGCTCATCAGCGCTCACGCCTGAACTGCGGACGCGGCGACCGCAGGGGCGTGAGGAGGCGGGACCTCGTCGTCGTTGTCGTCGTCCTTGTCGTCTCCTAATCGGCCTCGCGACCGGCGCCCAGGTAGGCCAGCGCCGCCACCACCTGGGCGCGCGTCGCCGTGAGCAGTGTCGGCTCCTCCACCGGCGCGAAGTGCGGCGAGTGGTTGGCCGGGATCTCCCGGCTCACCGCGCCGCGGGAGACCGCGTCCCGGTAGCGGGCGGGATCCACCGAGCCGACGGTCCAGTACGTGTACGGCACCCCGAACGCGTCCGGGATCAGCGAGAAGTCCTCCGACGCCGTGACCCGGCTGGCCTCGTACACCGCGCGCGGGCCGAAGTGCTCGACGAACGCCTCGGTGACCGTGTCCGTGACGCCCGGATCGTTGCGGGTGAGCGGGTACTGGTCGTAGTAGTGGAACTGCGGGTCGGCCGGGGCGCCGGCAGCCGCACACTCCGCGCGGACGATGCGCTCGATCGCCGCGATCACCTGCTCGCGCACCGCCAGGTCGTAGGTGCGGATGTTGAGCAGCAGCTCCGCCGAGTCCGGGATGATGTTGGCCTTCGCGCCCGCCGTGAGCGAGCCGACCGTCACCACCGCGAACGTCCCCGGCTCCACCTCGCGCGAGACGATGGTCTGCAGGCGCAGGACGATCGACGACGCCAGCACCACCGGGTCGACCGCCGTGTGCGGCATCGAGCCGTGCGCGCCCCGGCCGTGGATGGTGATCTTCAGCGAGTCGCCGGCCGAGAGCACCGGACCCGCGACCTTGCCGATCGTGCCGGCCGCCGTGGGCATGACGTGCTGGCTCAGCGCCACATCCGGCCGCGGGACCTGATCGAGCAGGCCGCCCCCGACCATCGCGCGGGCGCCGGCGGCCGTCTCCTCCCCCGGCTGGAACACCGCGATGTAGGTGCCTGAACACGCGTCCCGGTGTTCGGCCAGGATGCGGGTGGCGCCCAGCAGTGCCGCCGCGTGCGCATCGTGGCCACACGCGTGCATGACGCCCGGTTTCTGGGAGGCGTATTCCAGGCCGGTGTCCTCCTGGAGCGGCAGCGCGTCGATGTCCGCGCGGGCCAGGACCGTGGCACCCTCGCCGTTGCTGATCACCGCCACCACGCCCGTCCCGGCGATGCGCTGCGTCGCCAGGCCCAGCGCGGTGAGCTCCTGCTCGATCCGGTCCGCCGTCGCGTGCTCGGCCATGCTGAGCTCCGGGTGGCGGTGGAAGTGGCGGTAGAGGTCGCGCAGCCACGGGAGGTGGTCGGCGACAGCGGTTTCGAGGGCGGCGGAGCTGATGCTGAAGGGCATGGCCCCAGCTTGGCCCTCACGAGCGGAGAGGTGCACCGGTCGATTTCGACGCCGCGCTCTCGCGGTCGAGTCCTACTCGTTGCGTCTCGAAACCCCGGGATCGATGCTTACTATCCCGAGCGACTTCTTCTTCTGTGCGGAATACCCGCCGAATAGATCGGATCCCTCCGTTGACCTCTGCTGTTGCCAGCATCGCCGCCTGGACGTTCGTCGCTGAATGCCCGATTCCCGACGACATCGGGCCTTTGCTCGTTCAGGGCGAGCAGCCGATCGCCGCGTATAAAACGTTCCGCGACTCCGCGATCTTCACCACCAAGCGCCTCATCGTGCGGGATGCCCAGGGCCTCACCGGCAAGAAGGTCGAGATCTACTCCCTGCCATACAACGCGATCAATATGTGGTCGTCCGAAAACGCGGGGAGGATGCTCGACTCCAACTCCGAACTCGAACTGTGGACACGGGCCGGCCACATCAAGATCAACCTGAACCGGGGCGTCGACATTCGGAAGCTCGACCATCTGATCGCGCATGTCGTCCTCAACGGTTGACGGCGATCGGCCTCGCTCAACGGGGCCGGACGTGGTCGACGAATGGGAAACTGCGTTCAGAAAGATGGCCGAGCTAACCCGTCAGCAAAAGAACGCCCGGACGTGGCGCTCAGGTCATCGGACCTTGGTGCGCGAACTCGGGTTACATCGCCTTGAGGTCTACATGTGCCGCGGACTGGCGTGGCTGCTAACGCCAGACGGTTGGCACGGGCTGGGCTCCGAGTACCTCTCTGCCTTTCTCGAGTTGCTCGCCTTGTCGGTCGAGGGCGCAGAGCAGGCTTCCGTCACCACAGAGGAAACTCGCGGGGATACCCGCGCGGACATCATTGTGCGGACTACAGCGGCGACGGTCTTGATCGAAGCAAAGATCTCGGCTCCGGAGGGCGCAAGACAAGCAGACCGACTTGCCGAGGGGTGGAGCCCCGAGAGCCCGTCGTTCGTCTTCTTGACCTCGGACGGTGGCGTCCCGGCCACAGCCGTGGAGAGTGTCGACCAGTGGAGAACGCTGCGGTGGCAGGACCTGGGTGCAATTGGTCGGGTTCTCATGAATCGCATCGGTCCGGGGACCATCGCCCCGGGGGCTCGAGACCTTATCGAAACGCTTGAGATGAGCGGAGAGAGGCCAGCGACAGTGGACGACTCAAAGTTGGATTTCTACTTGCATCACCGCGAGCAGATTCTGGAATGGTCTGACTTACATGGTCAGGCTGGAAGATAGGACCAGTGGGTACGCCTAGTCCGGCGATCCGGTACTTC
>NZ_JAALEA010000054.1 GCF_014145145.1 Dietzia cercidiphylli | reverse complement strand
CGCGCCTGGGTGCACGCATCCGGCACCACCGTCAGCAACTCGGCCTTACCCTCGTGGCGGTGGCCGGCCAGGCCGGCATCTCGCAACCGTTCCTCAGCCAGATCGAGCGTGGCAAGGCGGCCCCGAGCATGTCGACGCTCGAGGGGCTCGCCCACGCATTGGGCACCACACAGGCGCACCTACTCGAAGCGGTCGACGCCGTCGCCCCGACGCCCGGAGGCCCCGACGCGCCGGCGGGCGACCCGTCGACGGCAGGCGACTCGCCACCGGCGACGGGCGGACGCGTGGACATTCGTCGCGCCTCCGAGGGCGCCGTCCTCACCCGCGCGGAGGGCACCGTCGGAGGGCACACCCGACTACTTCCGGGCGGGCCCAACGACACGCAGTTCCTCGAGTTCGTGGAAACCAATCACGTGCCGGGCCGATTCTTCGAACACCCGGGCCGCGAATGGGTGTACGTCACCAGGGGCACGGTCCTGCTCGAGGTGGGCGAGTCTCTCAGCCGACTGCAGGCGGGGGATGTCGCGAGGTACGACGGCACCCTCCCCCACCGCTGGTACGTGCCCGAGGGCGGGCAGGCCTGCCTGATCGTGGCACGACCGGGCTGAGTCACCGCCCCACACGGTTCCGACCTGCGTTGCCCTGCAGGGGCCGAGCAGGGCACCCCAGGTCGGGACCACCGGATCCGCACCCGCACCCGCACCCGCACCCGCACCCGCACCCGGACCCGGACCCGGACCCGCACCGAATCATCCCGTGCCATCCCGCGCCGCCCGGAGTCCCTTCTTCTCCACGGACACTCTCCCGCCGGCACTCCGCCGAACCCCGTCGGACCGTCGCCCCACACCCCGCTGACCTGCGATGCCCTGCACGCCGCGTGCAGGGCATCGCAGGTCAGGCCCACGGAATCCACGCCTCCACACCGTGTCAGATCTCGAACATACTATCGAACCATGATCGCGACACCTCCCCCTGCTTCCGACGACGTCGAGCCTCCCGAGGCGCTCATCCCGCCTCCCGGATTCACCACGTGGACGGGGCCCGCACTCCCCGTGCTGGTCCCCGAGGCGTTCGCCCGGTGGGACCCGGGCCAACAACGCGGCTACCTCGCCCAGAGGACGATCTGCGCGGCCGAGGGTCGGACGCTCGCCTACGCCTACGACTGTGTCCGTTCCGCCACCGATCGTTTCGCCACCGAGCACGACCGCCATCGTGATCCGTGGGACGCCGCCGCCACGATGATCGGCGCCTCTATGGCGCTCTCACGCCACGGCGCATCCCGTCTGGTGACCACCGCGGTCGAACTGACCGAACGGCTCCCCCGAACGGCGGCGCTACTGGCGACGGGGTGGATAGGAATCCTCGCCGCGCACACCATCGCCGAGGAGACAGCCCTTGTGGCCGATCACCTCATGCCCGAACTCGATCGGCGGATCAGCGACGGGTTGGCTCCCACCAGGCGCCGGACCCACCCGCCGAGGCTCGGCCCATTGCGCAAGATGCTCATCAAGACCGTCGCGGCCTGCGATCCACTCGGTGCCGATGCCCGCGCCCGGCAGGCGCGACGTGACCAGGACGTGGAGCTGGTGCCCCTCCGGGACGACCGTGCGATCATCTCGGCCACACTCACCGCCGAGGACGCGCTGGAGATCGCGGACCGTATCGAGGCCCTCGCCCGCACCGCCTCGGCCGACGATCCGCGCCCCCTCGGCCAGCTCCGCGCCGCCGGATTGCTCGCGCTCAGCCGCGGCTGGGCCTGCCTGCCCGACCCGCAAGGAGAACACCCCGCCGACCCGGAAGCCCGGTCTGCGGCTCGCCGGGTCATCATCCACGCATACGACGATGGCACCCCGGACAATCGCGGCATCACCCTCGCCGGGTACGGGCCGATCACCCGGCACACCGCCGAGGAACTGCAGCGCGACGCCAGGCGGCGGGTCAACGCACTCTCCGAACTCGCGGATCCGGACACCGCCGCTGCGCGGCGCCACACCCCGTCCGAGGCCCTGGCCCGCTTCTGTCGGGGGCGCGACGGTACGTGCGTTTTCCCCGGCTGCCAGACCTCCGCCGAGAAATCCGACCTCGACCACATCGTCCCCTTCGACCATGACCACCCCGACCAGGGCGGACACACGACGTGCGACGACCTCGGCACCCTCTGCCGCTTCCACCACAGACTCAAGACCGACGGGGTGTGGGCCTACTACCGGGAGACCGACGGTTCATACGTGTGGATACACGGCCCCCACCACCCGAACAGGGACCCCGCAACCCGCATCACGACCTTCCCCACGGGGCCTTTCGCCGGCCACGCCGCACCACGACACCCTGAGGCGAGCCGACTACAGCGGGAGGCAGCCGAAGCGGGTGAGACCGGCTCCGGATCGGCCGAGTCGCGGCGGCGACCCCACCTGCGCCACCGTCGCGATGTCGAGAGACGCAACCTCCGTGCGCAGGCTCGACTCTGGCGACAGGCACCACAGACCGGTCCGGTGTCTCCGCCCACGCCGTCGACTCCCCTGTCGGACGAGGAGCCCCCGTTCTGATGGGCTGCGCGCGACTCTCGACGTCAGAAGCGCGAGCTCGTCGGATACCACCCGTCGGAGGCGTCGTGGGGACCGATGGATCGGACCTCGATGTGCTCGAACGACGCGAAGTCACCGGCGAGCCTGTCCCAGTTCTCGCGGGTGATCGCAGTGGTGATCGCCGAGGCGATCCGCCCGATCCCGCCGTAGATCCCGGAGAGCTGGTTCCCGGTGACGCCCATGGAGGCCCGCGCACCGGTCGAGAAGTGGTGCAGCCGGGTGAGCCACGGGGCGGTGCCCGGATCGCGTTCGGTGAACTCGAACCCCGGACCCAGGTAGGGACTCCGTCCGGCCGGGTGATCGACCGCGGGAGGGTGGCGGTCGGACCACAACGCGATGTCGTCGACGAACTCGGTGAGCTCCGGACGCATCTGCAGGTCCACCTGGTATCCGGTCGCGGACAGCACGACGTCAGCGTGGAACCGCCCCCTGGTGGTGTCGATCGCGATCTCCTGCCCACCGGTGCCGGTGTGGACCATCGAGACTGCGTTCCACCCACAGCCGGTGTGCAAGGCGAAGCCGGAGTGAGTGAAGCACCGCCACACCGCGTGCTGCGTGGGCGGCTGCGGAAGACCTCCGGACATCACGCCGAAGTCCCACTTGCGCTGGTCGTCCAGGTCGTAGAAGCGCTCCTGCATGCCCGGGAACTCCATCCACCGCAGCGGGTTGGAGGCCGGGACCGTCGCCCGTCGCACGAACACATGCGCCCGGACGGCGCCGTGGTCCAGCGCGGTGGCCGCGTTGTCGAACCCGGAGGCGCCGCCGCCCAGCACCGCCACCCGCTGACCCCGCAATGCGGTGAAGTCGATCGGGTCCTCCGTGTGGAACCAGCGTTCGCGGGGCAGAGAGGAGATGAACTCCGGCACGCGCACACCGCCCCCGCCCGCGAGCCCGAGTGCGCAGACGATGCGCCGGGCGGTCAGCGTGGTCTCCCGACCCTCCGGACCACGCAGATCCACGGAAAACGGCCCGTCCGGGGTGGCGGGGCGGTGAATCGCGGTGACCCGGGTCCGATGCTGGACGCTGATCCTCGTGACCTCCCGGTACCAGCGCAGGTAGTCGTTCCAGTCCAGGCGGGGAATGAGCTCGACGGCGGCCCAGGCGGCCTCTCCGTAGACGGCCTCGAACCAGCGCCGGACGTGGAGGGAGGGGACGTCGAACTCGATGCCCCTCATATGTTTGGGGCTGCGCAGGGTGTGCATGCGGGCATAGCGGTCCCAGCAGCCCACCTCGTGTTCCGGACCGTCGTCCACCACCAGGACGCGGTCGATCCGTTGGCGCTGCAGTGCGAACGCCGTGCCCAGGCCGGCCTGCCCGCCGCCGATCACCAGGACGTCGAGTTCCGTGGACCCGGGAGCGCGGGGGATCCAGTCACGGGCATGGCTGGTGGCGGCGATGTCCTCGTGCACACGGGCACGGAGTGTCGCCAGGCGAGCGTCCGCGTCGGGCAGGCGGCGGGAGGTCTGGGCCTCGGCCTCGGCCTCGGCCTCGGCCGCGGGGTCGGGGGCCG
>NZ_JAALEA010000547.1 GCF_014145145.1 Dietzia cercidiphylli | reverse complement strand
GGTCCCCGGCGCCGGCAGCCCCCGACGCGCCGTCGGGCGGGATCCCCCGCGAGGAGCTCGACGCCCTCCGCTCCGGCACCCACCGCGACCCGCACTCGGTCTACGGCGCCCACCCGACCGGGTCCGGCTCGGTCGTGCGGACCATGCAGCCCGGTGCCACCTCGGTGGAGATCGTGCTCGGGACGCGCACGGTGCCCATGGAACCGCTCGGCGACGGCATGTTCGGGGCGGGGTTGCCCGAGCGGGACGTCCCCGACTACCGGTTCCGGGTGACCTACCCGGACGGGCACACGCGGATCGTGGCCGACGGGTACCGCTTCCTGCCCACTCTCGGCGAGATGGATCTCCACCTGATCAACGAGGGCCGGCACGAGCGGCTGTGGACCGTCCTCGGTGCGCACGTCCGCACGTACGACACCCCCGGGGGGCCCCTCACCGGGACGTCCTTCGCCGTCTGGGCCCCGAACGCCCGGGGCATCAGCGTGGTGGGCGACTTCTGCGGGTGGAACCCGATCGCCCTGCCCATGCGTGCGATCGGCGCCTCGGGAGTGTGGGAACTGTTCGTACCTGACGTGATCGACGACGCCGTCTACAAGTACTGCGTCCGCGGCGCCGACGGCCGGACCGTCGACCACGCCGATCCGCTCGCGGTGGCCACCGAGGTGCCCCCCGCCACCGGATCCAGGGTGTTCACGTCCGGCCACGAGTGGAACGACGACGAGTGGGTCGCCTGCCGGGCGACGCGCGACCACTCGCGCTCCCCGATGACGGTCCTCGAGGTCCACGTGGGCTCCTGGAGACCGGGACTCGGCTACCGCGAGTTCGCCCACCAGTTGGCCGACCACGTGACCGAGACCGGCTTCACCCATGTCGAGCTGATGCCCGTCGCCGAGCATCCCTTCGGCGGGTCATGGGGCTACCAGGTGTCCTCCTACTACGCCCCCACCAGTCGTTTCGGCACCCCGGACGACCTGCGCTATGTGGTCGACCACCTGCACTCGCGCGGCATCGGCGTGCTGGTGGACTGGGTGCCCGCGCACTTCCCCAAGGACGAGTGGTCCCTCGGCCGCTTCGACGGGACCCCGCTGTACGAGCACGCGGACCCCCGTCGCGGTGAGCAGCCCGACTGGGGCACCTACGTGTTCGACTTCGGTCGTCACGAGGTCCGCAACTTCCTGGTGGCCAACGCCCTGTACTGGGCGGAGGAGTTCCACGTCGACGGCCTGCGCGTGGACGCCGTCGCCTCGATGCTCTACCTGGACTACTCGCGGAACGAGGGCGAGTGGACCCCCAACCGCTACGGCGGTAGAGAGAACCTCGAGGCCATCTCGTTCCTGCAGGAGGTCAACGCCACCGTGCGCCGGGAGCACCCCGGATTCCTCATGATCGCCGAGGAGTCGACCTCCTGGGGCGGCGTCACCGCACCCACGGACACCGGCGGTCTCGGGTTCTCCATGAAGTGGAACATGGGGTGGATGAACGACACGCTGCGCTATGTGGGCCTCGACCCCGTCTACCGGGGACACCACCACGGCGAGGTCACCTTCTCCCTGATGTACGCCTGGAGCGAGCGGTTCGTCCTCCCGCTCAGCCACGACGAGGTGGTCCACGGCAAGGGATCGATGTGGCAGCGCATGCCGGGGTCCTCGTGGGACCGCGCGGCCGGGTTGCGCGGGCTCTACGCCTACATGTGGGCGCACCCCGGGAAGAAGCTCATCTTCCAGGGGATGGAGTTCGGTCAGGTCGGCGAGTGGAACGACGAACTGGGCGTCACCTGGGAGAACCTCGAGGGCTGGGAGGGCGAGTACCACCGCGGCATCCTCGCCTCGGTCCGGGACATGAACGCACGCTACGCGGAGAACCCCGGGCTGTGGACGCTCGACGACGACCCGTCGGGGTTCTCGTGGATCGACGCCAACGACTCGGAGCACAACGCGCTGTCGTTCCTGCGTACCGATCACGCGGGCAACACGATCGCCTGCGTGGTGAACTTCTCGGGCCGCACCCTGGACGACTACCGGATCGGTCTGCCCGAGGCCGGGTACTGGGAGGAGATCCTCAACACCGACGCCACGGCCTACGAGGGGTCGGGAACCGGCAACCTGGGCGGGGTCCACGCGGAGGAGCGGCACCACCACGGCCGCACCCATTCCGCGGGCATCACCGTCGGCCCCCGCGCCGCGGTGTGGCTGCGGCACACGCCCTGACATCGGGCGGCACCCGGGCCTCAGTACAACGCGTTGGCGAGGTTCCGACGGGCGGCCAGCACCCGCGGGTCGTCCGTCGGGAGCGCCTCGAGGAGATCGACCAGCCGGGCGCGCAGCGTCGCCCGGTCGTCGCCCGCGCTCACCCGGATGGCGTCGACGAGGACC
>NZ_JAALEA010000546.1 GCF_014145145.1 Dietzia cercidiphylli | reverse complement strand
GCTCACCCCGCGGCCGAGGGCGCGGTAGGTCCAGCCGGCGGCGCGCCAGTCGTCGGCGGGCATGCAGTTGCGGCCGTCCAGCATGATCCGCCCGCGCGCCACCGCCGTCACGGCCGCCGGGTCCAACTCGAGGAACTCGGCCCACTCGGTGGCCACCAGCACCACGTCCGCACCCTCACACGCCTCGATCGCCGAGTCGGCGTACGCGAGCGTCGGGAACAGGGCCCGCGCGTTGTCCAGCGCCTGCGGGTCGTACACCACCGCCTGCGCCCCCTTGAGGGACAGCATCCCGGCCACGTTCAACGCCGGGGAGTCGCGCACGTCATCGGAGTCCGGCTTGAACGCCGCCCCCAGCACCGCGATCGTCTTGCCGATCAGCATCCCCCCACACGCCTCGGTCGCCAGATCGACCATCCGCTCCCGGCGCCGCATGTTGATCGAGTCCACCTCCCGCAGGAACGACATCGCCTGATCGGCACCCAACTCCCCGGCGCGGGCCATGAACGCCCGGATGTCCTTGGGCAGGCACCCCCCACCGAAGCCCAGACCGGCACCCAGGAAGCGCCGACCGATCCGCGGATCCATCCCGATCGCGTCCGCCAACACCGTCACATCCGCGCCCGCCGCCTCACACACCTCCGACACCGCGTTGATGAAGCTGATCTTGGTCGCCAGGAACGCGTTCGCGCTGACCTTGACCAACTCGGCGGTCGCCAGGTCCGTCACGATCACCGGACACGGGTCCGAGTCCAGGATCGGCGCGTACGCCCCGCGCACCGTCTCCTCGACCGGCCCACCCGGCTCACGCACCCCGATCACGATCCGATCCGGCGTGAGCGTGTCGGCCACCGCGAAACCCTCCCGCAGGAACTCCGGGTTCCACGCCACCTCGACGTGCACCCCGGCGGGGGCGTGCCAGTCGGCGATCTCCTGCAACCGCGCCGCCGTCCCCACCGGCACCGTCGACTTGCCCACCAGCACCGCATCCGCGGTCAACAGCGGCGCCAACCGGGCCACCACGTCCTCCACATACGAGGTGTCGGCCGCGAACTCCCCCTTGCGCTGCGGGGTACCCACCCCGATGAAGTGCAGGTCCGCGAACTCCGCGGCCTCGGCATAATCCGTGGTGAACCGCACCCGACCGGCCTCCACCTGCCGCCTCAGGATCTCCGGCAACCCCGGCTCGTAGAACGGCACCTCACCGGCCCGCAGGCGCTCGATCTTCGCCTCGTCCACATCCACACCCAGCACCTCGTGACCCAACTCGGCCATACAGGCGGCATGGGTGGTCCCCAGATACCCGGTCCCGAACACGGTCATACGCATAGCGCAGTTCTACCGTCCCCGGACGACCTCCCGGGAACACCGGGGTGAACGCGGGACGAGCGTACTGTGGCCGGGCCCGGGTCGCCGACGGGCCCGGGTCGCCGACGGGCCCGGTTCGGCAACAGTCCCGGTCAGCGGAAGTTGAGGTACGCCTTGGAGGCGGTCGGGCCGCGCTGTCCCTGGTACTTCGAGCCCGTCGCGGCGGTGCCGTACGGGACCTCGGCGGGGCTGGACAGCCGGAACAGGCACAGCTGGCCGATCTTCATCCCCGGCCACAGCGTAATGGGCAGGTTGGCCACGTTGGACAGCTCGAGGGTGATGTGCCCCTCGAACCCCGGGTCGATGAACCCGGCGGTCGAGTGCGTGAGCAGACCGAGTCGACCGAGTGAGGACTTTCCCTCGAGCCGGCCCGCCAGGTCGTCGGGAAGGGCCAGGCGCTCGAGGGTCGCCCCCAGGACGAACTCGCCCGGGTGCAGCACGAACGGGTCCCCTGACGCGGGTTCGACGAGTTCGGTGAGGTCGTCCTGCTGCTGCGCCGGGTCGATGTGGGTGTAGCGCGAGTTGTTGAACACGCGGAACAGGCTGTCCAGTCGGACGTCGATGCTCGACGGTTGGATTAGCGAGGAGTCGAGAGGGTCGATCGTGAGCCGCCCGTCGGCGAGCTCGGAGCGGAGGTCACGGTCGGAGAGCAGCACGGTCTAGAGGGTATCGCGACCCCCCGGCGAGCAGGCGGAGCTGGGTGCCCAACTCGGTGACGCTCACGCACGCCTCGGCGAAGGGCAACCGCTCCCGGTGGATGCGCCCGTCGCGCCCGACGAGCTCGATGTCCACCCCGGCGCGGTCGATGCCGACCAGCAGTGGCCGCTCGGCCGGGAGGCAGCGGCACACGCGCAGCGCCATCCGCGGCACCACCTGGCAGCGCGGGTCGTTGAGATGGTCAAGCCAGTGCCCCTCGAGGTCGGCGAAGGGGTCGGGCCCGGAGGTCGCCAGGTCCTCGGGGTCGATGTCGGTCACCCCGTCGTCGTCGGTCAGCACGATCCGCTCCGCGCGGAGCCGGACCAACGCGACACCGGTCCCCACGTCCAACAGGACGGGGTCCGGGAGGTCGCGGGCGATCTCGCCCGCGGTGCGGCGCTGGGCGCGCACGCCCGGCAGCTCCACACGACCCTCGACGACGACGATGCGGCGACAGCGCCCCTCGGCCGCTCCCCCGATGATCTCGTCCAGGACCTCGAGCCTCGCCCGCACCCCGCCCACGCCGATCGTGACCGCGTAGGCCGTCGGTAGCGCGACCCAGAGGTCGGCGGTCCCGGGCACCTGGTGCACCAGGCCCACCCCGGGAGGGGTCACGGCGCCCGGGCCGGAGGGTAGACCCAGGGTGGCCCGGGGGCACCGGCGCAGCGCCGAGCTCACTCGTTCCGCGGGCTCCGGGACAGGCCCCACCAGTGATCGCATGCCATCTCCTCGTCGACAGTTCCCGCACCGCTCCGACGCCTCCAGGGAAAGGCGCCGGAACGGTCCGGGGGCGGGGACGTGACTACCCGCAGCGACTAACTTAGGTAAGGCTTACCTCTAGCGCAAGGGTTTTGTGCACACCGGCGGGAAAATGTTGGAGAAGACCCGAGCCGGACTCACCCGGCGAGGCGGTCCAGCTCGCTCTGCACGTCCTCGGAATCGCCGCAGACCAGCGCGAACGGGATTCTCACGACCTCCCTGGGCCCGGTCGCGGAGCCGACCGAGAGATCCAGGCCGAACCTGTCGATGCCCACGATCCACGGGCGTGTGCCGGCGATCTGGCGGCCGGCGCGGAGAGCCAGTCGCGCCGCGAGTCCGCTGTCGGCTCCGAGGCGGCGCAACCACGCCTGCTCGTCGATGCCGATCGGGTCGACCGCCGCCGCTGCGAGGTCACCCCGGGGGATCGCGTACGCGCCGTCAGCACACAAATAGGAGACCCCGAGCGGCTGCAGTTCGCTCAGCCTCAACGATCCGGCCTCCCCGTTCGGGCCGGGCCCGCCGTCGGCGGCGACCAGCCTGCGTCGCCGCGGTGCCGAGGACGCCGTGACGATCCCGGAGATGGTGACCACACCCCGCGCCACGGCGCACTCGTCGTCACA
>NZ_JAALEA010000545.1 GCF_014145145.1 Dietzia cercidiphylli | reverse complement strand
AGACGTGAACCCAAACGCAAATCGCCAGGTCAACGGCCAGAAGGACGCGAGGCCGCTCGCGTCACCTGTGGGTGTCGACGCGCTCGATCCGGCCCCCCAGGGACCGCACCTTCTCTAGGAAGTCCGGGTACCCGCGGTCGATGTGGAAGATCTCGCAGACCTCGGTCACGGCGTCCCCGCACATCCCGGCGAGGACCAGGCCCGCGCCGGCGCGGATGTCACTGGCCCACACGGTCGCGGAGTCCAGGCGTTCACGGCCCCGGATCTTCGCGTGGTGCCCGTCGGTCTCGGCATCGACTCCCATGCGCACCATCTCCTCGACGAAGCGGAATCGTGCCTCGAAGAGGTTCTCGGTGATCACGGACGCGCCGTCCGCCACGGAGGCGAGGGCGATCGCCATCGGCTGGAGATCGGTCGGGAAGCCGGGGAACGGCAGGGTCCGCACGTCCCGCGCGCGGGGACGGCCCTCCTGGATGACCCGGACCCAGTCCGGACCGGTCGAGACCTGCGCCCCCGCACCGCGGAGGTTCTCCAGCACCACGTGGATGAACATGGGATCGATGCCGGTGACGGTCACGTCACCCCGCGTCATCACGGCGCCCATCGCCCAGGTGGCGGCGACGATCCGGTCCCCTATCACCCGGTGACTCACCGGCGTCAGTGTCTCGACACCGTCGATGGTGATGGTGCTCGTCCCGGCCCCGCTGATGCGGGCACCCATCTTGGACAACAGGTCACAGATGTCGACGATCTCTGGTTCCCGGGCGGCGTTGACCAGCGTCGAGGTGCCGCGGGCCAGAACCGCGCCGAACAGAAAAGTCTCCGTGGCACCCACGGAGGGGAACGCGAGCGTGTACCTGGCGCCCGTCAGTTCGGTGGCCTCGGCGACCAGTCGGCCGTGATCCATCCTCGTGGTGGCGCCCAGCTTCTCGAGCGCCTCGCGGTGCCAGTTGAGTGGCCGGTCCCCGATCGCATCTCCGCCCGGCATCGCCAGCTCGGCACGGTGGTAGCGACCGACGAGGGGCCCGAGGATGCAGACGGATGCCCGCAGTCGCTGCGCTGCCTTGTCGTCCGACACGTGCCCCAGGTCCGCCGGCGTGTCGATCACCACCGTTCCGCCCGAGATCTCGACGGTGCACCCCAGGTGCCGCAGCACGTCGGCCATCGCGGGCACGTCGGAGATGTCCGGGCAGTTGGTCAGTGTGGTCCGCCCCTCCGCCATCAGTGCCACCGCCATCAGCTTGAGCACGCTGTTCTTGGCGCCGGCGACAGAGACCTCGCCGGCCAGTCTGGTGCCGCCGGTGACGAGGAAGCTCTCCTCGCGGGACGTGGGGTTACCGCTCACGCGGTCCACCTTAGGCGAGAACCGGGGCGACCAGCGGAGCCCGCGCACCCTCGGGGCCACGCGAACGGGCGAGGCGACCACGGCAACGCGCGACCGGGCGAGGCGACCACGGGGCCGCGCGAGACGACCACGCGACCGCTCGACCGCGCACGCGTAGGTTGGCGTCATGGCTGTGCATCTCACCAAGATCTATACCCGGACCGGCGACGACGGCACCACGGGACTGTCCGACTTCTCCCGGGTGAGCAAGAACGACGCCCGACTGGACGCCTACGCGGACTGCGACGAGGCCAATGCCGCCCTGGGGGTAGCCCTGACCTGCGGCGATCTCGACAGCCGCATCGCCTCCGTGCTCCGGGTCGTACAGAACGACCTCTTCGACGCCGGGGCCGACCTCTCCACTCCTGTTGTCGACGCCCCCGAGTACCCCCCGTTGCGGATCGAGCAGTCCTACATCGAGCGACTGGAGGGGTGGATCGACGAGTTCAACGCCGAACTCGCCGACCTGACCTCGTTCATCCTGCCCGGTGGAACCCCCGGCGCCGCCCACCTGCACGTCGCCCGGACGGTGGTGAGGCGCGCCGAGCGAGCCGCCTGGGCCGCCGTCGAGGCATACCCCGAAACCACGTCCGTGATGCCGGCCAAGTATCTCAACCGCCTGTCGGACCTTCTGTTCGTCCTGGGACGGGTGGCCAATCCGGAGGGCGACGTCCTCTGGGTTCCCGGCGGCGAGCGCGGCGCCGATCGCGGCTGATTAATCCGGAGCTCCCGGACCCCGGCCGCAGTGCCAGAGCCGCTCTCCTGCGCCCGAGCCGCTCCGCTGTGCCCGAGCCGCTCCGCTGTCCCCGAACCGCCGTGCCCGAGCGTGCAGCCGCCCCGGGGGTCAGGGCAGAACGCCCATCCGACGCGCCGCGTTGACCGCCTCGAATCTGGTGTGCGCATCGAGTTTGCGCATGACCGAGCGCAGGTAGCTCTTCACCGTCTCCGCACCGATCCCCATGTCGGCGGCCGTCTCGATGTTCGTCTTGCCCTGCGCGACGCAGGCCAACACGTCGAGTTCGCGGCGCGACAGGCGTGCCGTGGGCATCTCCGGCGGCGGGGAGACCATCTCGGCGCAGATCCGTTCGAGCTCGGCACGCACGTCCGGGTCCTCGGTCCGGGAGGCCAGCATCCGCAGCCGGGCATGGGTGTCGCGCATGCGCTCGTTGGACAGGACGTCGTCCCAGCGCCCCTCACCCGCTCCCGGGCCCATCGGGGCCGCGCCCCGGGCCGCGAGGGCGTCGTTGACCGCGATCTCCTGCTCGAGGGCGCGGGCCGTGGCCGCCATCTGGTTGAGGACCTTCTCGCCGAAACGGACCGAGGAGTGCACGCCGGCGTAGAGCACGGCCCGCACGTCCTTGCCCACCACGACCGGGATCGCCGCCATCGACCGCAACCCCTCGGACAGCACGGGCAGGTCGTACTCGTGGGTGATCACCCCGGCGCGCGGATAGTCGGCCACCCCGACCGGCTTCCCGGTGGCCATGACCCGACCACCGACGCCGGCGCCGTAGTGCACGGTGAGGTCCTTCATCGCCGAGGTGCGCATCCCGAGGGACTCGGAGAGCACGAGGGTGTGGCCCTCTCCGACGACCCCACCGATGGTCACCGGGATGCCCGTGGCCTCCCGCAGGGCGGAGATCGCGCTGCGGACGGACGCCAGATCACGCCGACGCCGCTGCGCATCGCTGGCGGCACTCCCGGCTACACCACGGCCGGCATTCTCCTCGTCCATGAGGTCTCCTCCCACGTCCGTGGCATACCCCCACCGCGAGTAGGGGACGACCCCCCGCAAGTGCCACACATCACCATCGTCAGCGCCACTATACGCACGTGGCCGGGCTGATACCGATCCCAGTCGGCCGCCGACGACCGATGTCCCCGGGGGTGCCCCACCCCGCTTCCCAACCGGAGTGCACTCAGGGAGTGAAAGCTGGATCGAATGCCTCGGGGTCCTCGGGATCCGCCAGCATCGCGGCCGCTCCGGTAAGGGGTGCGACGCGCTGTTCGTCGTAGATCCACTCCTCGACGTCACTGGAGTCCGGGTCGCCCACCAGGTACGGGTGCAGGCCCAGATCGGCGTCCGCGTCGACCGCCTCCCCCGGCGCCAGCGCGGAGTCGTCGAGGAACCGGGTCACCTCGTCGTCGTCGAGATCGACGCCGATCACCACCATCCCCTCGGTGCCCTCTCCGCCCGCACGGAGCTCGAGCCGGCGCCCCACCAGCGCGACCTCGTAGCGCCGTGGTCCGTCGGCGGTGCCCAGGGTCACCGTGCCCTTGGCGCGGTAGGCACCGGTCGGCGGCGAGGCGAGCGCGGACAGGAACCGGCGGGGGTGCAGGGGCCCGGACGGGGTCACGGTGAACGCCCGGTAGCCGTCGTGGAGATGGTCGTGCGCGTGGTCGTGATCGTGCGCGTGCGGGTGGGCACG
>NZ_JAALEA010000544.1 GCF_014145145.1 Dietzia cercidiphylli | reverse complement strand
GTTCAACTCCATCACGTCCTCGCCCAGCTGGGCGGGCAGCCACGGCGCCTTGAGGCGTCCCACGCCGTGTTCGCCGGTGATCGTCCCTCCCATCCCGATCGCCAGGTCCATCACCTCGCCGAACGCCGCCTGGGCCCGGTGAGCGCGGTCCGGGTCGTCGTCGGCCAGCACGATGATCGGGTGCGTGTTGCCGTCACCGGCGTGGGCGACCAGGGCGATCGGCACATCACGCCGGGCCGAGATCTCCTCGATCCCGGCGACCAGCTCGGGAAGCGCGGGCAACGGCACGCCGACGTCCTCGAGGAGCAGCGTCCCGGTCTTGCCCAGGCTGGTGAACGCGGCCCGACGCGCGACCGTGAACTGCTCCCCCTCCTCGGGATCGTCGGTCGCGAACACCTCGCTCGCGCCGTGGGTGCGGAACGCCTCGGCCATGAACTCCGTCTCGGCCGCGCGGTCGGGTCCGGTGAGGTCGGACTGGGCCAGCAGCATCGCACCGGCCGAGGTGTCCAGGCCCATCCTCAGGTCCGCCTCGACGGCCCGGATCGAGACGTTGTCCATGAACTCGAGCATCGCCGGGCGGATCCGGCGGGTGACGGCCAGGACGGCGTCGCTGCACGCCACCACGTCCGGGAAGATCCCCACCACGGTGGAACGGGGCGGCTGTTCGGGGATGAGCCGCACGATGATCTCGGTGACGATCCCCAACGTGCCCTCGCTCCCCACGAAGAGCTTGGTCAGGCTCAACCCGGCGGTGTCCTTGAGCCGCGCGCCGCCCAGTCGCACCGCGGTGCCGTCGGCCAACACCACCGTCATCCCGAGGACGTAGTCGGTCGTCACCCCGTACTTCACGCAGCACAGACCGCCGGCGTTGGTGGCGATGTTGCCGCCGATCGAGCAGATCTCGTACGACGAGGGGTCCGGCGGATACCAGAGTCCGTGCTCGGCGACGGCCCGCTTGACCTCGACGTTGAGCAGACCCGGCTGGACTGTCGCGGTGCGGGTGACCGGGTCGACGTCGATGTCGCGCATGAGCTCGGTGGACAACACGATGCCGCCCTCGACCGCCGTCGCTCCCCCGGACAGTCCCGAACCGGCCCCCCGCGGGACCACCGGCACGCCGTGCGCACTCGCCCAGCGCATGACCTCCTGCACGTCCTCGGTCGACCGCGCGCGCACCACGGCGAGCGGCATCCCCGGGTCCGGGGCCTTGGCCCAGTCCTGGCGGTATCCCTCGAGCACGTCCGCGTCCGTGAGCACGGAGGCGCTGTCGAGGCGGGCACGGAGGTCGTCCAGGATCATGACCCGAACCTACGACGAACCCTTGCGGGGGCGCATGTGGATGGACGGGGTCCCCGGCGATCAGCCCTCCCGAGGAACATCACGGCCACGAGAACCGCCGCCGCCCCCACCACGGGGGCGGTGTGTGAGACCCCGTCGAACACGGCCCGTGTGGTGTCGTCGTGGCGGTCGTACTCCTCATGGCCCCGGGGCTACCACCCGCCCTCGCGCCGGGACACCGCCGACAGGCTGGTGCAGTGGGCGCGCGGGGAGGACGTCCGCTACATCTGATTCCGGGTTCGGCCTGAACCCGGCCTCGGCTGAACCCGGATTCGGCCGGGGCCGGGTAGTGGTCATCACCTGAAGTCCCGGCTGCGGCCGATCGCCATCCCCAGGTGGAGGCGTTCTATCTTGTCCGCCACCACGCTCACCGCGCCCGAGCGGTTCTCCACGGTGCCGCGGACGATGAGCGCCGGGGCGGAGGAGACGATCGGGCGGTAGCGCGCCCACAGGCCCACCGAGCACACGACGTTGGTCATGCCCGTCTCATCCTCGAGGCTGAGGAAGGTCACCCCCTCGGCGGTGGCGGGCCGCTGACGGTGGGTGACCGCACCGGCGACCTCCACCCGGCTGCCGTCGGGGACGTGGGCGAGCCCGGCGGTGGTGCACACCCCCCGGGAGTCGAGCCACGGCCGGGCGTGGACCGTCGGGTACTCCTCGGGGCTGATCCCGGTGGCGGCCAGATCCGCGGAGGTGAGTTCCAGGACGCTCATCCCCGGCAGTGCCGGGGCGTCGACCTGGCTCAGCCCGGGCAACATCCCGGGCCGTTGCCGGGCCGCGGTGGCCGCCGACCACAGG
>NZ_JAALEA010000543.1 GCF_014145145.1 Dietzia cercidiphylli | reverse complement strand
CGTCGCCCCGTCGCCCCGTCGCCCCGTCGCCCCGTCGCCAAGAGCGTTCCGCACACGTTTGCCGAGAAGAGGGTGCGCGGAACGCTCTTCTCGTTGGGCTGCCCGGTCGGTGGCGGGGCGGGGCGGCGGCGACGGGCGGGGCGGGGGCGGTCAGAGCAGGCCCTGCTGACTGGCCACGTACACCGCCTCGGCCCGCCGTGAGACCTTGAGCTTGCGCAGGATGTTGCTGATGTGGAACTTGGCGGTCGTGGCCGAGATGAACAGCGCCTGACCGATCTCCTTGTTGGACATCCCCTCCGCCAGCAATTTCAGGACCTCGATCTCCCGGGCCGACAGGGCCTCGGACGCCGAGCCCACGCCCTTGAGCGCGTCGAGCACCATGGACGCGGTGCGGGCGTCGAAGGCGCTCTGCCCCGCCGAGACCGACCGGACGGCGGTCACCAGCTCGGTCACGTCCACGTTCTTGACCACGTATCCCCGGGCCCCCGCCCGGACCGCCCGCACGACGATCGCCTTGTCGAGGAAGGTCGTGAGCACCAGGGGGGCCACGTCGGGGAACAGGTCGCGGACCGCCGCACAGACCCGCAACCCGTCGAGCTCGGAGCCGCTCCCGAGTTTGAGGTCGATCACCGCGACGTCCGGGCGGGTCGAGCGGATGACCTCAAGCGCAGCGTCCGCGGTCGACGCCTCACCGACCACCTCGAGGTCGGGCTCCCGCTCCAGCATCAGTCGCAATCCCTCTCGCAGGACGGCGTGGTCGTCCACCAGGACGGTGCGGATCGTCGACGGTGGGGTCGTGGGGCCGGTCCCAGGCGGGGTCCTCGGCCCGGGGGTCGTCGGACCCGGGGTCATCGGGCCGGCCGCCGGTCGAGTCCGTCGACGCGGGGCGCCACCACAGTGATCGCCACCCCACCCAGGTCGGACTGCACGATGCCCAGTTCTCCCCCCACCAGCTCGGCCCTCTCCCTCATGTTGACCAGGCCCTGGCGCTCCGCGGGGGAACCGGTCCGCTCGCCCTCGAGCATGGCCCGCAGGTCCTCCGGCCGTCCCACGCCGTCGTCCTCCACGGTCAGCACCACGGCCTCGTCACCGAAGTCCAGGGTCACCACCACGCCGTGCCCCCGCGAATGCCGCGCGGAGTTCGCGAGCGCCTCACCGGCGATCCGGAGCAGCTCGTGCTCGATCCCGGGGGTCGTCGGGACCTCGTCGCCGAGCACCCGGACCTCGGTGGTCATGCTCGACGGGACGTGGAGGCGGCACAGGTCCTCGATCAGGCGGCTCAACCGCCCGTCCCCGTCGTCGATCGTGCGCAGGGCGTAGATCACGGACCGGAGCTGGTCGACGGCCTGGTCGGTCAGGTGCACCGCCTTCTCCAGCAGCGGCCGCTGCCGGTCGACCCGCCCCACCGCGTCGAGTCCGAGTTGCAGGTGCATCCCCGCGCCGAGGACCAGCTGGGAGACGCTGTCGTGGAGTTCCCGGGCCATCCGCGACCGTTCCACGTCGAGGATCCGCTGGCGGTGTGCGGCGTCGAGTTCCCGATGGGCCAATTCCAGTTCGGAGTTCCGCCGGGACAGCTCCACCACGTGCCCCCGGGCCTCCTCGTACGCCTCCTCCGCCCGCGCGAGCAACGTCTCCTGGTCCCGGAAAAGGACGGAGTTGTGCAGTGCCACGGCCGCCTGCGCGGCGAGAATCCGCAGGACCACCGTGTCGATGTCCTCGGCCGGCCGCCCGGGGTGGCGCCAGGACGCCAGTCCCCCGATCACCCCGCCGTGCAGTATCAGCGGCACGGTCACCGCGTCGGGGCCTCCGGCGTCCGCGACCTCGGAGGACCTGCCGCCGCGAAGGACCGCGAGGAGGACATTGACCACATCAGTGGGCAGCCCCTCCGGGACCGGCGCCAGATCCCGGCCCTCGAACGCGACGAACCGCCCCTCGGGGTCCACGATGACGTGCCGTGGCTCGACGGACGGGAGCTGACCGTCCCGGAGGGCGACCAGCGCCCACTCGGCGTCGAGCTGGTCGTAGGCGACCCGGAGGACCGACAGCATCAGCTCCTCGGGCCCCTCGGCGGTCCGCACCAGCGCACCGGAGACCCGATCGAGCGCGTGCATGGAGCGGCGCAGCCTCGACTCCGCCGCCCGGTACTGATCGAAGAAGCTCCTCTTGACCGACCGCAGGCCCAGGAGGGAGTCCAGATCCGTGGGCCCCTCGGTCATGACGCCTCCCGGTACAGTCGTTCGACGTCCTCGAGGGTGACGGGACGCGGGTTCGTGGCCATGCACAGATCGTCGAGCGCGTGCGCGGCCAACGTGGGGATGTCCTCGGCACGGACCCCCAGCTGAGCGAGCCCCGCCGGGATCCCGACGGCCTCCGCGAGGTCCCGGAAGCGGTCCGCGACCCGGTCCGTCACCTGGCCGCCCCGGGAGCCGACGGCCACCCCGGCGGCGCGCGCCAGGTCCGCCATGCGGTCCGCGCGCATGACCATCCCGTTGTGCCGGACGACATGGGACAGCAGGACCCCGTTGATCTGGCCGTGCGAGGAGTCGTACCGACCGCCCACCGGGTGGCTCATCGCGTGGACCGCCCCCAGGACGGCGTTGCTGAACGCCATCCCCGCCTCGAGCGACGCGAGCGCCATGTCCTCCAGTTGCCCGTCGCCGTGCCTCTCGCCGCCCCCGAGCCTGTCGAGCGACCGCGTGCACAGCTCGACGGACCGCAGGGCGTGGGAGTCCGTCAACGGACCCGCCGCGCGCGAGAAGTACGCCTCCACCCCGTGGGAGAGCACGTCGATCGCCGTGGCCGCCCGCACGTCCTCGGGGACGGTGGCGTGGGTGGCCGGGTCGATGACCGTCACGTCCGGCACCAGAGAGCGGCTGACGATGGTCACCTTGGTCCGCCGGTCCGAGTCGTTGACCACGCAGAACTGGGAGACGTCGGCACCACTGCCGGCCGTCGTCGGCACGGCCACCACCGGGGGCAGCGGCAACCGGATCCGGTCGACCCCCTCGTACTCGAGGACGTGCCCTCCGTTGGAGACGACGAGCGCCACCCCCTTGGCGGCGTCGATCACCGAGCCGCCGCCCACCGCCACGATGACGTCGCACCCCGAGGAGTGGTAGGTCCTCGCGCCGGAGAGGATCTGGGACGCCCGCGGGTTCGGCCGGACATCGGACCACACGACCGGCTCCGCACCCCGCGCCCTCAGCCCGTCGACGACCGTGCCCGGCCACGGGGTGAGTTCGAGCCACGGATCGGTGACGACGAGGGGACGCCGTGCGCCCAGTCCCATGGCGGCGGTCGCGGCCTCGGGCAGGGCACCGAAGCCGAAGAGGATCTCCGGCGCGTGGAACTTGGCCACCCGGCCTTCCGACGACATGCCCACACGATAGGCCCGGGTCATGTCAGGCGAGCGAGCTTCCCAGCAGACCTGCCCGTTCGGACAGTTCCGCGGGGTCGCGCGCGGTCACCACCCCGTCCAGGTACCGGGCGTACACGCTCAGCCCACACGTGGGCCGGTTCCAGTACCTCCGGGCCTCCGGGGTGATCCACGCCATCCGGTGGGCCCGCCTGCTGATCCGTCCGACCAGGTCCTCCCGCGGATCCAGGCCGTTGCTCCGCCCGTCACCCACGACGAGGACCGAGGTCCGGGCGTCGATCAGGTCGCCGTGGCGGTCGAGCAGCTCGGCGAACATCCGCCCGTAGTCACTGCTGGCCTCGAGGTCCAGACCGGGTGCGGCCAGCACGGTCGCCAACGCGTCCGGACCCGACGACGACAGGAGGTGGTCGGTCACGTCGACGGGTCGGTCGACGAAGGCGACCACGGAGCACCTGTTGACCTTCCGGTGCAGGCTCTGGGCCAGCCGCAGCACGAATCCGGTGACGGGACGGACCGAGAGCGACACGTCGACGAGGATCAGGAGCTTGAGCGGCCCGGGGACACGGGTCCGGTTCATGATGGTGAACGCCTCGCCGTCCGTCGCCCAGGCCCGTCGCAGGGTGGAGCGCGAATCGAGCAGCCCGCGGGCGAACGGCCGGGAGCGCCGCCGGGGGGCGCCCCGGATCCGGCGCATCACCTCGTGAGACGCGCGCTCGAGGTCCCCGCTGTCGGGCGCCTCCGGGCCCCCGTTGACCTCGTCGTCGTCGACACGACCGTCGGTGACGTCCTCCGCGAGGTTCCTCAGGAATTCCACGACCGCGTCGACGAACATCCCCACCTGCTCGCCCGCCGGGGGCCCGCCCTCGTCGGCGTGCACCGCGTACACCTGTCGGGCGTCGTACCCGTCGAGGGTCCGCAGGACGTCGAGCGCGTCCGCCCAGTCCAACGACTCGCCACTGGAGACCGAGATGGCGGAGGACCCCATCTCCCCCACCCGGTCCGACGACGCGCGATCCACCTCGATCTCGTAGGTGACCGAGGACTGCCACCGCTCCGCGCCCGCCTCGACCGCGAACTCCTCCTCGCCCGTCGCGGTCGAGAAGTCGGAGTCGTCGTAGTGGATGTCCTCGTCACGGCGGGCCGTCTCGTCGCCCTCGACCAGGTCACCGATCTCGGCCGGGTCCAGGTCCGACGGGGTGAACGGCGAGGACCCGTCCGAGTCCAGTCCCAGTTCGTCGGGCAGCGCCCCCACCTGCGGGGCGTCGCCCCGGGCCCCTCCGGAGTCCTCGACCCGGGCCGCCCGCACACCGAGGAAGAAGCTGTCGAAGACGGCG
>NZ_JAALEA010000542.1 GCF_014145145.1 Dietzia cercidiphylli | reverse complement strand
CAGGGTGCCGGCCCCACCGTCATCCGGTTGTCGGACGAGGCGGAGACGGCCGTGAACCTGGCCACCGCCACCGAGGCGATCGGGGAGCGGGCCGAGGGCGTGAGTTCGGAGGGTGCGGGCGCGGAGGGTGCGGGCGCAGTGGGTGTTGGCGCAGGGGGTGTTGGCGCGGAGGGTGCGGGCGGCGACGGCGGCAGTGGCGGCGGTGGTGACAGTGCGGGCGGTGACGCCGGCGGCTGCCTGTGTCTGACGTTGTTCGAGGGCACGCCCGAACACGCCGGGTCGCGTCATGCCGAGACCCGGGCGGTGCTGCTGGCCCACGGCGGCGTGTCGCTGGGTTCCGGTCCGGCCGAGGCGTGGGAGCACGGCCGCTTCGGTGCGCCGGTTCTGCGTGATGCGTTGCTCGACAACGGCGCGCTGGTCGAGACGCTGGAGACCGCCACCGACTGGTCGAACCTGCCCGCACTGCGGGACGCCGTCGCCGGGGCGCTGACCACCTCGCTCGAGGTCAGTGGCACTCCGGCGCTGGTGATGTGCCATATCAGTCACGTCTACCCCACCGGCGCGTCGCTCTACTTCACCGTGGTGGCGGGTCAGCGGGGCGAGGACCCTGTCGCACAGTGGACGCAGGCCAAGCGGGCGGCATCCGAGGCGATCATGGCCACCGGCGGAACGATCACCCACCACCACGCGGTCGGGGTGGACCACAGGCCCTATCTCGAGGCCGAGATCGGCGAGGTGGGTGTGCGGATGCTGCGTGCGGTCAAGCACGCCGTGGACCCGAAGGGCGTGTGTAACCCGGGGACGTTGATCCCGTGAACGCGCGGCTGTCCGACCGTCGGATCCGCACGGTCGCCCTGCTGACCAACCCGGCCGCCGGCGGAGGACGGGGTGACCGGGTCTCCGACAGGGCGGCCGCGAGGCTGCGGTCGCACGGGCTCGAGGTCCACGCGCTTCGGGGGGCCAGTGCGCAGGAGTCCCTCGATCTGGCCCGGCAGGCGATCGCCGACGGGGTGGACGCTCTCGCGGTGTGCGGCGGGGACGGGATGGTCTCGCTGGCCGTGCAGGCGCAGGCGTTCTCGGGGGTCCCGATCGGCATCATCCCTGCAGGCACCGGAAACGACCTCGCCCGCGAGTACGGCGTCCCGTTGGACAGCCCGGAGGCCGCCGCGGACGTCATCGCCGCCGGCCGGGTCGAGCAGGTGGACCTCGGCCGTGCCACCCCGGACGGCGGTGCCCCGCACCTCTTCGCCTCCGTCCTGTGTGCGGGGCTCGATTCGGCGGTCAACCGGCGCGTCAACGAGATGACGATCCTCGGCGGGCCCCTGCGCTACGTCCTGGCCTCGATCATCGAGTTCCCGACGTACCGGCCCCGTCGGTTCCGCATGACCTTCGACGCCGGTGTGGCGGGGGAGGAGACGGTGGAGACGGAGGTCCTGCTCAGCGCGTTCGCCATCACCCGGAGCTACGGCGGCGACATGAGGATCGCCCCCGATGCCGACCGGTCCGACGGGTTGTTCGACGTCTGCTACGTCGGCAGGATCTCCAAGCTCCGGCTGGCGTGGCACTTCCGCAGGATCTACACCGGTACCCACGTGGGGCTCCGGGGGGTGACCATGCGGCGGTGCAGGTCGGTTCGGATCGAGGCGCAGGACGTGGAGGCGTTCGCCGACGGTGACGCCGTGGCGCCGCTCCCGGTGACAGTCGAGGTCCTCGAGGGGGCCGGCTTGTTCCTGGTGCCACGTTAACTTCAGTCTCACCCGTAACACTGACTTACGCAGGTCACGGGGGTTACACGTAGTCGATACCTCATCCGCCAATTGGTTCGCTTCAGGCTCGCCGAGACGGCATGATCACCTCCATGCGCTCCAGGCTCACCGCGTCACTCGCGACCATCGCCGTCACCTCCGCCACTCTGATGGGTGGTGGGGGCGCGACGGCCTCCGCCCAGGCTCTGCCGTCGTTCATCCCGCAGCACGTGGTGGACGAGCTCGTCTCCCAGGCCCGTGCCGCGGTGCCCGCCGAGGTGTGGGCGGCGGTCGGGTCGACGGGGATGATCTACCAGGACGTCTCGGGCGGGCTGCGCGAGGGCATCGTCCGGGAGATCGACTCCTACCGGGTGTCCAGGGGGCTCGGGGTCCTCGCCCCCAACCCGGCTCTTGACCGCGAGGCGCAGACGTGGGCCGACCGGCTCGCCGCCCAGGACGCCGTCTACCACAACCAGGCGCTGCTGAACCGTGGCCACGGGGAGAACATCGTCGCCGCCGGTACACACTGCGGACCGGTGTGTCTGGTCGACCTGTGGAAGAACTCACCCGGCCACAACGACAACCTGGTTGACCCCGGGTACCGTTCGGCGGGAATGGGAATCGCCTACTCCGCCGGTGGCAAGGTGTTCGTGGTACACAACTTCGCGTACTGAGGTCAGCCCGGATGACCGACCCGCCAAGCACGGCCGAACAGACGAGGGAGACCATGTCCGAACGGATTACACGCGCACTGAGGCTCAGGACAGACCCGGGGGTCTTTCTCACGACGGTGGGCGTGATCCTGGCCTTCGTGGTGATCACGTTCTTCGCCGGTGAGTGGGTGGGCAGCGTCTTCGGCACCGCCTCCGGGTGGATCATGACCAATCTCGGCTGGTTCTACATCTTCGGCGTCACCGCCTTCCTGTTCTTCCTGGTGTGGATCGCGATCAGCCGCTTCGGCCATGTCCGGCTGGGCAGCGACGACGAGGAGCCCGAGCACTCGACCCTCACCTGGTTCGCGATGCTGTTCGCGGCGGGCATCGGCTCGATCCTCATGTTCTGGGGTGTGGCCGAGCCCATCTCGCATTTCGCCGAGCCGCCCCGTGGGGTCGAGCCGGCCAGTGCGGACGCCGCCCGCGAGGCCATCGGCTTCACGCTGTACCACTTCGGCTTGCACACCTGGACCATCTTCGCGCTACCCGCCCTGGCCTTCGCCTACTTCATCTACAAGCGCAAGATGCCGCCGCGGGTGAGCTCGATCTTCGCGCCGATCTTCGGGGACAAGATCTTCGGACCGATCGGCCGGACCATCGACGTGGTCGCGCTCGTGGGCACGGTGTTCGGAGTCGCCACCTCGGTCGGGCTCGGTACCCTGCAGATCAACGCGGGGCTGTCCGAGCTGTTTGGTATCGCGATGTCCCCGCTGGTCCAGGTTCTCGTGATCTCCGTCGTCACGGTGATTGCCTGCATCTCCGTCGCGGCGGGACTGGAGAAGGGCATCAAGCGGCTCTCCAACTTCAACATCGCTATCGCCGTCGGGTTGCTGGTCTTCGTCCTGGTGACCGGCCCCACTCTGTTCTTGCTTAAGGGCACGGTCGAGTCGCTCGGTGTGTACCTCACGATGCTTCCGGAGCTCGCGCTGTGGAACAACGTCTTCCCGGCCAACGACGACCTGGCCGGGTGGCAGAACACGTGGACCGTCTTCTACTGGGCGTGGACCATCACGTGGTCGCCGTTCGTGGGCATCTTCATCGCCCGCATCAGTCGCGGCCGGACCATCCGCCAGTTCGTGTTCGGCGTCCTCGGCCTCCCGGTCGCGTTCTCCGTCCTGTGGTTCGGCATCTTCGGCATGGCCTCGTTCCACATCGAGCTCTTCGGCCCGGGCGGGCTCACCGAGGCGGTCGTGGACGAGGGCGACATCCCGGGCGCCCTGTTCGCGTTCCTGTCGAACTACCCACTGTCGACCCTCGTCTCGGGGATCGCGATCCTCGTCGTTGTCATCTTCTTCACCACCTCGGTCGACTCAGCGGCGATGGTCGTCGACATGATCGCCTCGGGCAAGGGGGACGACGTCCAGGTCTCGCCGGCCCACCAGCGCATCATCTGGGGCGTGCTCATGGGCGCGGTGGCGGCGACGATTCTCGCCGGGACCGGCGAGGGCGGACTGACCGCCCTGCAAGAGGTCATCACAGTGATCGGTCTGCCGTTCTTCGTGATGGGTTTCGTGATGATGTACAGCCTCGTCCGCGGCATCAGCAACGACATAGGGGAGCGGCCGCCCACGGTCACGCGGCAGTGGCGGCGGGCCTACTCCGCGGAGGCGCTCGAGAAGAACGAGGACGCGCCGTCCCCCGAGCCGGTCGGCCCGCTGCACCACATCCCGGAGACCGAGCAGGACGACGGCGCCCCGACTCCGTCGAAGTCGGACGCGACCTGAGCCGGGGGCCCAGTGGGCTCAGTGCCCTCTCACGTCGAGCATGGTCATCCCCGCGTGCATCTCCCACACGAGGATCTCGGCCCCGTCCACGCCGGCGGTGACCCGGCGACCGCCCGTGGCGGTGAGCCGCGCGGCGTCACCGGTGGCAAGCTCGCCCTCGCCCTCCAGGTCGACCGAGCCGACGGGCACGTAGAGGTGGAGGTACGGCGCATCGGGGAGTTGGACGGACCGCCCCGGCTGTAGCCGCGACGCGAGCAGTGCGGAGGTGCTGTTGCGGATCCGGATGGCGGCCCGGTCGGCGTGGGAGCGGAGACCGCCCGCGACGACGGCGAGGTGGTCCTCCAGCTCGGCGGGGTCCATCTCGCGCTGTTCGTACCCCGGATTCCCTCCCGTGGAGTCGGGGACGACCCACATCTGGACCAGGTGGACCGGTTCGGCCGGGGCCTCGGGGGTCTGGATCGATCCGTCCCGCCAGGCGTCGTTGCGCTCGGAGTGCAGGATCCCGGACCCCGCGCTCATCCGCTGGGCGAGGCCGGGGTAGATGATCCCGTTGTGGCCCTCGGAGTCCTGGTGGACCAGCGAACCGGAGAGTACCCAGGTGACGATCTCCATGTCCCGGTGGCCGTGGGTGTCGAACCCGGAACCCGGTGCGATCCGGTCATCGTTGTTCGCCAGGAGTCTCCCGAAATGCGTGTTCATCGGATCCTGGTGGCGGGCGAAGGAGAACGAGTGACGTGAGTCCAGCCAGCCGCCACCGGTGTGGGAGCGCGTGGCCGACCGATGGATCCTGACCAGTGGATTAAGCATGACGACCCCTTGACTGGATGACGCAACAACAATACGCTCGAGCGGTTCGCCCGGGCCGGGGCGCCTGTGCAGGACGGTCATCCGGGTTTTTCGCTGATACGGCTACGGTCTCCCGCGGCCGAGCGTAGGGTGACGGTTGTCAGTGACGCGAGTCACACCACTTGTCGGGAGGTTTCCATGTTGCAGAATGCTCTGGCCGCCACGCTGCGCGTGGGTGTGGCCACGACCAACGAGGTGGCTCACATCGTCGTCGACAACACCCTGGGCCGTTTCCTCGACACCAACCCGGACAAGGTTCGCTGACCCTCCCCTCGGGCCGCGCCGTCACGGTCCTCCCCGCTCCCGCGCCGTAGCGCGGCTTGCTGGCGGCCTACATCCCGTCGGCTGTTCCCTCGCTCCCACCGAGCGCGTGGTCCGGCTGCTCCGGCGTCTGATAGATGCGCTTCTGTTCCTCCAGGTCCCTAGTTCCCGTCGTCGCGGTGCCGTCGCCGTTGCCGACGCTCTGCCCGTCACTGTGACCACCGCTGCCCGGTGCGTCCGGGTCGATTCCGGTCGCTCCCTGGTCCGCTGCCGGATCCGGCGCACTTCCGTCACCGACACGCGTTCCGTCGATGGTGTTGCCCAGGTCCTCTGGGGTCTCCGGGGGTGTCTCCGAGCTCATGTGGTCCTCCTGGGTCGTGCGTGTGGGGTGGTGACGACCCTAACCGCGACGGGGCCCGCGTGCCTCCGGTCGTCCCCGCCGGAGCTGCCGGTGACCGCACTGGGCCAACGATCAATGAGGACCGCCTATCCTGGTGCCCATGTCGGATAATCCCTTCGGTCGGGTCATCACCGCGATGGTGACCCCAATGCACGACGACGGCTCGATCGACTTCGACGGGTTGCAGCGACTCGCCGTCCACCTCGCCGACCACGGCCACGACGGCCTGCTGGTCAACGGCACCACCGGTGAGTCCGCCACGACCACCGACGAGGAGGACTACGACGCCGTGGCCGCGGTCGTCGAGGCGGTCGGCGACCGTGTGTCGGTGATGGCCGGCTGCGGGACCAATGACACGGAGCACTCGATGCGGGCGGCCGCCGCGATGGTCGAGCGCGGCGCCGACACGCTGCTGGTGGTGACGCCGTACTACAACAAGCCCACGCAGCACGGGATCGTCGAGCACTTCCGGATGGTCGCCGAGGCGGGAGGGCGACCCGTCATGGCCTACGACATCCCGGGGAGAACCGGCACGGCCCTGTCCTCCGACACGATCCGCCGATTGGGAGAGATCCCCGGCCTCCGCGCGGTCAAGGACGCCAAGGGCGACCTCTTCGAGGCCAGCCGACTCATGGCCGAGACCGATCTGCTGTGGTTCTCGGGTGACGACGTGCTCAACCTCGCGTTCCTCGCACTGGGCGCCACAGGCATCGTCTCGGTGGTCGGGCATGTGGCCGGAGACGACTACCGGGCCATGATCGACGCCGTCGATGCCGGTGATCTCCCCCGGGCCCGCGAGATCCACACCCGCCTCATCCCGGCCGTCGACGCGATCATGCACACCTCGCAGGGGGCCATCCAGATCAAGGCGGCGCTGAAGATGCAGGGGCTGCTCGGCTCCGACCAGCTGCGGATGCCGCTGCTCCAGGGCCCGCCGGAGCACCTCGACCGGCTCCGTGAGGGACTGGCCGCGGCCGGACTGGCCTGACCCCTACGGGTCGGCCTGACCCCGCCGCGGGCTGACTACCGGAACGCGGACATCTCGGTGCAGCGCTCCCACAGGGCGGAGGCGACCCGCTCGTCGCGGGAACGGCCGCTCGACCTGGCGATCTTCGGATACCCCTGGAGGCCGCCGAGGCGATCGGGGCCCACGAAGGTCGCGCCCGGCAGGTCCGGCTCCGTCGCGGCGTAGAGGACGGACAGAGCTCCCATCTCCGGTGTCAGCCCGGCCCAGGAGATCGAGTTGCCCAGCTCGAAGAACCGGTCGGCGGCCGGGCGGCCGCTCTGCCGGAGGAGCTCGGTGGCGGTGTACCCGGGGTGGGCGGCCATCGACCGGATCTCCCCGCCCTCGCGACCGAGTCGGCGCTGCCATTCGTAGGCCAGCATGATGCAGGCCAGCTTCGAGTTGGCGTAGGCCGCCATCGGCCGGTATCCGCGCAGGTCCATGCTCAGATCGTCGGTGTCGACGCGCCCGCGGAGGTGTGCCAGCGAGCCGAGCCAGACCACGCGATCGGTCAACCGCGGCAGCAGGCCGCCGGTGAGGGCGTGGTGACCGAGCGCGTTCACGCCGAACTGCATCTCGTGACCCTGGGCGGTCCGCGAGGGCGGGAGGTTCATGACGCCGGCGTTGTTGATCAGGACATCCACCCGATCCGCGGTCCCGGCGACGAACTCGTCCACCGAGTCGAGGTCCGCCAGATCGAGGCGACGGACCAGCGCCAGGTCACGCGTCCCCGACGGCAGGGTGGCCCGGGCGGCCTCGGCCTTCTCGAGGTTCCGGCACGCCATGACCACCCGGGCGCCCCGGGCCACGAGTGCCTGTGTGGTGGCCAGGCCGATCCCCGCGTTGGCCCCGGTCACGACAAAGGTCCGTCCCGTCTGGTCGGGGACGTCGGAGGCGGACCATCTGGGCGTGCGGCTCATGTGTGACAGTCAACCAGCCGCGCCTGCGCCGTGGTCGGACACCCGTGTGGTAACGCCGGGGGAGACGCCGCGATGTTCTTGTGACACACTCGCGTGAGGCGGGTGAGATCCCACGCGTCACACACGCCTTTCGTCTTCGACCGAGATCTCGGAGTTCCCTCATGACGTTCGACC
>NZ_JAALEA010000541.1 GCF_014145145.1 Dietzia cercidiphylli | reverse complement strand
AGGAAGCGACGTCGATCCGGGCCCGGGCCCGGGACCGGGTGCTCGGCGTCCGCGGTTCCGGACGGGCTCGCGGGTGCGGGGAACAACGCGCCGATCATCAGACGCAGCGCCACCACGGCGAGGACGGTGCCCACGAGGGTCGGCAGCGCCCACGCGGGTCCGGCCGTCGGACGCGTCACCGCCGCGAGCGTTCCCGTGAGACCGAGGGCGACGATGATGAGGGAACCGATGGGGCGGCGCGGACGCTCCAGTAGGCCGACCACCACGCCGAGCACCGCGAGGATGCCGGCGAGGCTGATCAGCAGCGCGGGCTTGTCCGCCGTCCCGAGCGCGTCGATGGTCGCCTCGCGGACGGCCGCGGGTGCGCGGTCGACCACGGAGTCGGCCACCGCCAGGAAGGGTGACGACCCGGGGGCGATGAGTCCCGCGATCGCGTGACCGACCGCGAGGGCGATACCGGTCGAGAGGATCCCCGCGGAGATCTGGGCCGTCACGCGGGGTCTGGGCTGGGTGGTGTCCACATCAGGAGTTCGGAGCTCAGGCCTCGCCGGACGGTTCGGAAGATTTTTTCGGGCGCCACCCATCCGGTTCGACAGCAGTGCCGAAGAACCCTGTGACCCAGCACGCAAGGCTCTGTTGAAAGGACCAACACCATGAGCATGACGATCTCCCGCCGTATGGCATCGATCGCGGCGGCGGCTGCCGTGAGCGGCCTCGTTCTGGCCGGCTGCGCGGACGACGAAGGCGGCATGGAGGCCGAGGGCACCACGTCCGCCCCCATGACCTCCGAAATGACCACCGAAGAGACCTCTCCCATGGCGGAGCCGGCCGGCATGCTGGTCGGTCCCGGGTGTGCGGACTACGCCGAGGCCAACCCGGACGGGCCGGGCTCGGTCGACGGTATGGCCATGGAGCCGGTCGCCACCGCCGCCTCCAACAACCCGCTGCTCACCACCCTCACGGCCGCCGTGTCGGGCGGGGTGAACCCGGAGGTCGACCTGGTCGACACGCTCAACAACGGTGAGTACACCGTGTTCGCGCCGGTCGACGACGCGTTCGCGCAGGTCGACGACGCCACGATGGAGGCGCTGCAGACCGATCCCGAGCTGCTCACCAGCATCCTGACCTACCACGTTGTCGAGGGACAGATCACCCCTGACGAGATCGAGGGCATGCAGACCACGCTGAACGGCGCGGACGTCGAGGTCATGGGCTCCGGTGACGAGCTCACCGTCAACGGTGCCAACGTGATCTGTGGTGGCGTCCAGACCGCCAACGCCACGGTCTACCTCATCGATGAGGTCATGGTTCCCGAGGAGTGATCCCACTGGACCCCGGGAGGCC
>NZ_JAALEA010000540.1 GCF_014145145.1 Dietzia cercidiphylli | reverse complement strand
GGCCGGACCACCGGCACCCGCGCCGCGAGAGTGTTCCGGTCGGCGTGATCGTGGACGAGGGGTTGACAGAGGCGCGTCACGGTGCATACTTAAGCTATCGCCTAATTAAGGAATGAGTGAATTGAAGCAGGCCGGTGATCCGCTGTCCCGGGTGTTCCAGGCGCTCGCCGATCCCACGCGTCGCGGGATCCTCGAGCGGCTCAGCGCCGGGCCGGCCACTGTGGGCGAGTTGTCGGAACCGTTCGACATCAGTGCACCCGCCATCTCGCAACACCTCCGGGTGTTGGAGACCTCCGGTCTCATCGAGCGAAGCACGCGCGCCCAGTGGCGGGTGTGCACGCTCCGGCCGGAACCGCTGGACGCCGCCACGGCCTGGGTCGAGCGCAACCGCGCGCTGTGGCAGCAGAAGTTCGACCGACTCGACGACGTGCTCACCGACATCCGGCCCGGGCACGCCGACCCCACGGATCGAGGTCGCACGCCTCGATCGAAGGAGTGACGACATCATGTCCGTCCCGGAATTCACCATCACCCGCACATTCGACGCCCCGCGCGAGACCCTCTGGCGCGCGTGGACGGATCCGACACTGGCCGCTCGCTGGTGGCACCCGCACGAGGTCACGACCCCTGCCGAGAGCGTCTCGATCGATCTCCGCGTGGGTGGCAGCTACGCCTACCTCATGATCGACCCGGACGGCGGCGAGTGGCCGGCCACGGGCGAATACCTGGAGGTCCGCGAGCCCGACCGGCTCCGGTTCACCTGGGTCAGCCCGGACGACGAGCGCGGGGACGAGGTCCCCGTCATCACCGTCGACCTCGCCGAGGCGGGCGAGGGGCGCACCCTGATGACCTTCCACATGGCCCGGCACCCCGACGACCGCGGTTCCGAACACGGCGTCTACGACGGCTGGACCGAGGCGTTCGAGGAGTTGGACGGCGTGCTCGCATCGTCCACAGCCCGCTGAGGACCGCCTGCTCGGCGGGGGCACCGCTGGTCAGAACCAGTCGTCGCGCATGTCCAGGGTGGTGCGGTCGGCCGCGGCCAGCAGGTCGAACTTCGCGTCCACGACGGGCAGCTCGCGCCGCAGGAAGTACGCCGCGGCCTGCCGCTTCCCGGCGGCGAACCCGTCGGCGTCGTCGTCGATCCGACCTCCCAGGGCGAGGACCTGCTCGAGCCAGATCCAGGCGATCACGATGTGACCGGCGGCCTCGAGGTACTCGGTGGCGTCGGCCAGGAACGCCTCCGGGTCGGTCGCCCCGAGCCCGGCGAGTGCGGTGGTCACCTCGATCAGTCGCGTCACCCGCGGTCGGAGCAGCGCGGCGAACTCCTCGGCCGGGCCGCCTGCCGCATCCGCCCGGTCGCAGGTGGCGGCGATGCGCTCGCTCAGTGCGGCCAGTCCGGCACCACCCCCGGCGAGGACCTTGCGCCCGAGCAGATCCTGGGCCTGGATCCCGTGTGTGCCCTCGTGGATCGGGTTGAGGCGGTTGTCGCGGTAGTGCTGCTCGACGTCGTAGTCGATCGTGTACCCGGCCCCGCCCAGTACCTGTACCGCGAGTTCGTTGGCCTTGAGGCACCACTGCGACGGCCACGACTTGGCGATCGGGGTGAGGACGTTGAGAAGGGTGGAGGCGGCTGCGGCCTCCTCCGGGGACCCGGTCTTCTCGTCGTCGACGAGCCTCGCGCAGAACAGCCCCAGCGCCAGGGCACCCTCCACGTAGGACTTCTGGGCCAGCAACATCCGCCGCACGTCGGCGTGCCCGGTCAGCATGACCTGCGGCGAGGAGGGATCGGCACCGACGGTCCGCCCCTGAGGGCGGTTGCGCGCGTAGTCGAGCGACTTGAGGTACCCGGTGTACCCGAGGGCCGTGGCGCCCAGACCCACGCCGAGCCGGGCTTCGTTCATCATGGTGAACATCTTCTTGAGGCCGGTGTTCTCCTCGCCCACGAGGTATCCGACCGCGCCCGGCCGGCCGCCGGGGGTGTGCATGCCCTGGCCGAGGGTGGGCATGGTGTTGACCGTGCCGCGGAAGCCCATCTTGTGGTTGAGGCCGGTGATCACGATGTCGTTGCGCTCCCCGATCGAACCGTCCTCGTCGACCAGGTACTTCGGCACCACGAACAGGCTGATGCCGCGGGTACCGGCCGGCGAACCGGGCACCTTGGCCAGTACGAGGTGCACGATGTTCTCGGACATCGTGTGCTCGCCGCCGGAGATCCACATCTTCTGCCCGAACAGCCGGTAGGTCCCGTCGTCCTGCGGCTCGGCGCGGGTGGTGATGTCGGCGAGGTTGGAGCCGGCCTGCGGCTCGGACAGGCACATGGTGCCGGTGAACCGGCCCTCGACCATCGGCTTGACGTAGCGCTCGATCTGCTCGTCCGAACCGTGCTCGATCAACAGGTTGGCGTTGCCGGTGGTGAGCAGCGGGTACGCCGCGGTGGCGACGTTGGCCGCGTAGAACCACGCCATGCACGCCAGGTAGGCGGTGTAGGGCAGTTGCATCCCGCCCACCCGCTCGTCCATCGCGGCGCCCACCAGGTCGGCGTCGGCGAAGCGGCGCAGCGCCTCGGCGATCTCCGGGATGAGCTCGACCTCCTCGCCCACGAGCCTGGGCTCGTTGAGGTCCGCCTTGCGGTTGTGCGGGGCGAAGTACTTCTCGGCGAGCTCGGCCGACAGGTCCACCACGGCGTCGATGGTCTCGCGGGAGTGGTCCGCGTACCGCTCACGCCCACACAGCTCGGACACCCGCAGCCAGTCGTGGAGCAGGAAGTCGAGATCGGCGCGGGACATCACGGTGGAGGGGAGGGGGAGCGAGGGAGTCATGCACCGCAGGGTACTTGCCCCGGGCGCGGTGCCGACTCGGGCCGTGCCCGGCGGAACCGGGACGGGCGGCCCGCGGGACCGTCAGCTCCCGCCGGTGGCGCGGGCGAACTTCTGCCCCATCCCGAGCATGGTCCTGGCGTACGCGGCGGGCATGAACCGCTTGCCGCGGTAGGCCTTGCGGGCGTCCGGGTCGGGCAGGATCAGGAACTCCTTGGCGTCCAGACCGGTCATCACCTCGGCGGCGATCTCGTCCGCGCCGCGCTCGGAGCGGTCGATGAGCTTGCTCGCGAATCCGCTCGCGGCGGGGTCCGAGGAGTTGAGGCTCGAGGCCAGGTTGGTGCGGAAGAACGACGGGCACAGCACGGACACGTCGATCCCGAACGGCTCCAGCTCCCACCGCAGGGTCTCGGAGATCGCCACCACGGCCGCCTTGACCGCCGTGTAGGAGGCCATGGTCGGCGGGTGTACGAGCCCGGCGAGAGACGCCGTGTTGACCAGGTGCCCGTGGCCCTGCGCCTTGAGCATCGGCACGAAGGTGCGGCAGCCCCGCGCCACACCCAGCAGGTTGATGTCCGTGATGAGCCGCCAGTCCTCCTCGGTGAGGTACTCGATGCGGCCGCCCTGGGCGATGCCCGCGTTGTTGACCAGCACGTCGATGCCGCCCCAGATCTGCTCGATCTCCGCGCGCGCCGCCTGCCATTCCTCCTCGGAACGCACGTCCAGACGCAGATAGCGCGCATCCCCGGGGACCGAGGCGGGCCGGTCGTCGGTGGCCGCGAGGTCCGCGACCATCACGCGGTCGCCGCGCTCGAGGAACGCCGTGACCAACGCCAGACCGAGACCCGACGCCCCGCCGGTGACCAGCACCCGGCGGTTGGTGTCCGCGGGGGAGGGGGAGGAGACGAACGGCAACCGGGCGAGGCCGGGGACGGGGAGGTCGGACAGCGGGAGGCGGGGGAGACGCATGACGCGAAACTACCGTCTCACCCGCGCGCGAGGGGTGCGGGCTGTCCTGCGGCGCCGAGGAACCCGGCGGCCATCGACACCGCGGGCCCCGAGGAGTCGGCTCCCTCGATGAGCACCGCGAGGGCGATGTCCCCGGTGGAACCGACGAACCAGCCGTGGGCGGGACCGGTGCCGACCTCGGCCGTGCCGGTCTTGCCCCCGAGTCCGGGGATCGAATTGGCGGCCGTCGCGGTGCCCGATCGGACGGTCTGCTCCATGTACCGGCGCAGGGTGTCGACGACTCCGGGGTCGAGCGGTTCCGGTGCGTCGTTGGCGTCGCCGGTCATCCCGTCGACGACGTGCGGCAGGATCATCCGCCCGCCGTTTGCCAGCGAGGCCGTCATGACCGCCATCCCGAACGGGCTGGCCAACACCTCGCCCTGCCCGATCGCCGCTTCCACGCGGGCCGGGCCCTGCTCGGTGACGGGCACGGACCCGGTGAAGGTGTCCGCTCCGAGGCCGGGGGCGAAGAACCCGACGCCCAGGCCGAACTTCGCGGCCGTGTCCTTCATGGCCTCCGGCGTCAGCCGGTCGCTGATGACGGCCTGGCTGGTGTTGCACGACCGGGCGAAGGCGGTCTCCAGCGGCACCGGGCCGAGCTCGAAGTCGTCGTCGTTGGGGATCGTGCGCCCCGACACGGTGACCGAGGCCGGGCAGGGCACGACCTCGTCCGGGCCCACGACGCCGGCCTCGAGCGCCGCGGCCGTGGTGACGATCTTGAACGTCGACCCCGGTGGGAAGCGGCCCTGCATGGACACCGGCCCCTGCCGGTCGGCGGCGGAGTTCTGTGCCACGGCCAGGATTCCGCCCGTCGAGGGCTGGATCGCCACGATCGAGGCGCCCAGGGCGGAGGAGTCCACCGCCTGCTGGGCGGCCCGCTGCATCGAGATCTGCAGCGTGGAGACGAGGTCGTCGACCTGGCCCACCGGGGCGCTGCCGAGCTCGATCGGTTCCGCGTCGGGATTGACGATCTCCGCGGTCCAGCCGCCCTCCTCCTGCAGCGCCTCGGTCCAGGCGTCGGGCAACCCGGTGAGAGCGGGGGAGTCGAGGTCCCGGTCGGTGCGGATGAGTTGGCCCTGCTCGGGCAGGCTCACCCCCGGGACGGCGGCGAGCTGCTCGCGGATCGGGTCGATGTCGGACGGGCGGAGCGCGACGATCTGGTACGGCTGGTCCCCCGCCTCCGTCATGCCCTCGCGGATCGTCTGCCCTGTGATCGTCTGCACCACGGGGTTCACCAGCGCCGCGACAGCGTCGGCCGACTCCACCGCCCCCGGCGCCAGGGTCACCGCGGTCACCGGAGTCCACTGCAGCAGCGGTTCGCCCGTGCGGTCGAGGACCGAGGTGTCGTAGTCCAGGATCTCGGAGAAGGCCAGGGTGCCCCCCGGCTCGAGGCGGGTGTCGAGGATCGTCGGCGCCCACTCGACCTTCCAGTCCTCGCCGACCCTGGTGGTCCGCGCCTCGCCGGTGGTCGTGACGATGCGGGCGGCGCCTTCCGTGCCGGGGGTCCCGCCGGCCGGGTCGGAGCCGGCCTCGTCGCCGTCGGCCTCGTCGTTGTCGGCCTCGTCGTCTCCGGCCGTCCCCATGTCCCAGGTGATCTCGACCGTCACGGGGTCGCGGTCCGGGCGGCGGTCCCCGTCCGGGGTCCCGGCGGAGAGGGTCGGCGTGAATCCCATCGCCAGCACGTTGGCCTCGAGGGTCTCCTGCGCCGCGGCCGGATCGGTGGTGAGCGC
>NZ_JAALEA010000539.1 GCF_014145145.1 Dietzia cercidiphylli | reverse complement strand
ATCTCCGCGTGTCCACCAGAACGGGAACGGTCCACCTCGATCCTCGTGGGCATGGGTCTGTACGCGCAGCTGCTCGTCATCCCCCAGATACTCCAGCTCCCGGTGGCCACCGGCCACGGGCTGGGGCAGTCGATGGTCGCCATGGGGCTGTGGATCGCGCCCGGCGGGTTGGCCATGATGGCCGTCTCCCCGATCAGCGGACGACTCATCACCACACGGGGTCCCAAGCCCACGCTCATCCTGGGATCGCTGGTCATCGCATCGGGGTACGCCTCCGCCATGTTCCTCATGGGCTCGACGTGGGGCGTCATGATCGCGGCCGTCATCACCAGCTCCGGCGTGGGTCTGGCCTACGGTGCCATGCCCGCCCTCATCATGTCGTCGGTGCCGCACTCCGAGATGGGGTCCGCCAACAGCGTCAACACCCTCATGCGGTCGATCGGCACCACCACGGCCGCGGCGGTACTCGGGGTGATCCTCACACAGATATCCGTGGACTTCGGGGGGCTGTTCGTGCCCACCGAGACCGGTTTCCGCGTGGGCCTGTTGCTCGGGTGCGGGGTCGCTCTGGCGGCTGCCGCGGTCGCCGCCATGATCCCGCCCCCGTGGGAGGCGGAGGACTGACCCACGGCACCCCGGGACGCACCCCCCGAGGCGTTGCAGGATCGTTACCTGATCCGCATATGTGTTCGATATAATCGAACACAGGAGCGATTCAGGCGAGGAGTAGCGATGATCTGCAGTGGCAGTGCGGCCGATGGCGTGGCCGCCGAGCTCCTCGCCTCAGAGGTACTGTTCGCCGAGAATCGGGCGGCCGCCGCGAGATGCCGGGGTGTCCATGCCCTCGTCGAGCACCACGAACGGCAGCTCGAGGCGCGGCTGCGGGAGATGGGCCCGGGGGAGCCTGACTGGTCCAGGCTCGACCCCATCGATCACACCTGCCAGTCTCTGGTGGCCACGACCGGTGTGACGTACTCGCGGGCGAGTGACGTGGTCGGGTTGGCCGTGGACGTGCACGCCTGGGCCCCCGCGGTTCTGGATGCGATGGAATCGGGGCTGTTGTGCGAGCGCATCGCGATGCTGCTGTGTAGCCGGATCAGGGACGTGGACCCCTCCCTCAGCCACGAGGTGCAGGCCGCTGTCGTCGAGGACTATCTCAAGCGACTCCACAGGGGGGAGCGGCCCAACCGGAGGACGATCTCCCGGCACGCGGACAACGTCGTCGCGAAGATCGACCCGGAGGGCGAGGCCGAGCGCCGCCGTGACGCCGCCTTCGGTCGGGGTGTGCGATTTCGCAGAGAAGACCGCGGGATGTGCACCATGACAGCCCGTCTGCCCGCAGCTGCGGGGGCGGTTCTCGCGGAGCGAATCGACGCCTTCGCGGGAAAAGCGGCGCCGGGTGACCGCCGCACCCTCGCGCAGCGGCGCGCCGACGCGTTGGTGGCGATGGCCACCGGTGACCATGTCGTGGTGGACCCCGACGGCGGGTATCGCGGCACATCCGCCGCAGGATCTGCGGACCCGACGCCGGGTTCAGCCCGCGGCTCGGACGCGGCTCGGGGCGGGGGAAACGGCGCGCGCA
>NZ_JAALEA010000053.1 GCF_014145145.1 Dietzia cercidiphylli | reverse complement strand
GCGGCCGTCCTGGCCGTCGCCGCCGGCGCCGCGGTGTCGGCCGCCTCGGCCGGGTCCGTCATGGACTTCGCGGGCACCCACTCCGCCGAGGCCGGCGACATCGCACTCCTCGCCAACGGTGAAGCGGAGCCGGCGACCAGTACGCCCGACGCGCCGTCGTCCTCCACCCCCGCCACTCCCTCTCTACCCGAGCCGGTGGTGGTGTCGGTCTCCGACTCCGAGTCCGAGAACGCGCAGTCGGCCATGCTCTACGCCGGCACCGAGATCAACACCCAGCGGGAGATCGCCGAGGAGCAGGCCCGGCGCCCGAAGGTCGCCCTCCCCGCAGTGGGCACCTTCACCTCCGGTTTCGGCATGCGCTGGGGTGCGATGCACGCCGGCATCGACATTGCCAACGCCATCGGCACCCCGATCCTCGCGGCCACCGATGGTGTCGTGATCGACTCGGGCCCCGCCCAGGGCTACGGGAACTGGATCCGCATCATGTCCGACGACGGCACGATGACCCTCTACGGCCACATGGAATCCCTCGACGTCCGCGTGGGCGAGCGCGTCTACGCCGGCCAGAAGATCGCAGGCATGGGCAACATGGGCTTCTCGACGGGATCCCACCTGCACTTCGAGGTCCTGCTCAACGGCGGCACCCAGCACGTCGACCCCGTCATCTGGCTGGCCCAGCAGGGCATCCACCTCGCGGGCGCCGGGAGCAGCGAGAGCTCGGGCTTCAGCCCCTTCGGGAGCTGACCTCGACCTGGGCAGTCGTCCACGGCCGAGTCGGGTATTCAGCGGAGTACCGCGCGTAGCCCCCTCGAAGCGAGCACCGAACGTCCACCCCAGCCGGAGCTTCTCGTTCCGGGTGTCGATCTCGGTGAACGAGCTGATCCCGGCGACCGTGCCGACCTCGTCCGGTCGCGGGGATTCCACGCGCACCGTGTAAGGATGTGCCCCGGGCGCCATCCGGTCCCCGACGAACTCCCGGGTCCGCGCCAGATCCGCGTGCGCGGTCTCGAACGGGTATCCCGACCCGAACGCCGCCGGATCCGGCATGAGCGGCTACAGGCCTTCCGCGTCTCCGGGGGCCATTGGATCCAGCCGTACCAGCCTCCCGACCAGCGGGGTGCCCACCGGCACTCGGGCGGGCATCTGCGCCCCTAGAGCTTCTGCATCGGAACTCCCCCGATGAGCATCAGGCGCACCTTTCCGGACGCGCCGAAGTCGATCGTCGCCGTGGCCCGCGGACCGCTGCCATCGCAGGTCAGAACCTTTCCGAGCCCGTACTTGTCGTGCGTCACCCGGTCTCCGGGCGCCAACTCCAGGGCGGGCGCGGAGGACTTGGCCCGGGGAATCCCGGACGACCGGCCGCCGCCGGAGCCGAATCCACCACCGGAGCCGAACCCACCACCGGAACCGTATCCACCCCCGCCGGAGCCGCCGCCGCCACCGAATCGGCGCCGCGGCGCGTACGAGTCGTCGTCACCGAACCCGCCACCGCCGGCCGGTTCCTCACGCTGCCACTCGATCGCCTCCGACGGGATCTCCTCGAGGAAGCGCGACCCGGGGTTGGTCATGGGCTGGCCCCACGACGAGCGCATCATGGCGCGGGTCAGGTAGAGGCGTTGACGCGCACGGGTGATGCCCACGTACGCCAGCCGCCGCTCCTCGGACAGCTCCGCCGGGTCCCCGAGCGCGCGCATGTGCGGGAACAGCCCGTCCTCCATGCCGACGAGGAACACCACCGGGAACTCGAGCCCCTTGGCGGTGTGGAGGGTCATGAGTGTGACCTGCCCCTGGTCCTCGGCCGGGATCTGGTCGGCGTCCGCCACGAGGGAGACCCGCTCGAGGAAGGCCGCGAGCGAACCGGGCTCGGCGATGCCCTCGTCCAGTTCGGCGTAGTCCGGTGCGGCGTCGTCCGGTGCGCCGTCGTCCAGTGCGGCGTCGGACTGGTCGGCCACCGCTCCCGCGGCGTCCCCGGCGTCCTCGTCCCCGAAGCCCTGCTCGCGCGCCGACCGCTGCAGCGCGGCCTCGGAGGAGAACTCCCGCCCCACGCCCACCAACTCGTTGAGGTTGTCCAGGCGGGCCGCGTCCTGCGGATCGTTGGAGGCCTCCAACTCGGCCCGGTATCCGGTCCGGTCGAGCACGGCCTCCACCAGGGCGCCGACGTCGGGGGCCGAGTCCTCGCCACCGGCGTGGTCGGAGCCGCTCAAGCGCCCGCGGAGCTCGTCGAGGAGAGAGACGAAACCCGCGATCGCCTTGACCGAGCGGGTGGGCAGCAACGCGACCCTGCCCTCCGCGGCGTCCCGCAGGGCCTCACCGAAGCCGATGGCCCGCTGCTCGGCATGGACCGCCACACACGCCTCCGCACGGTCCCCGATTCCCCGCCGAGGGGTGTTGAGGATGCGGCGCAGCGCCACCGTGTCGTCAGGATTGGAGAGCACCTTGAGGTACGCAACGATGTCGCGCACCTCCTTGCGCTCGTAGAACCGTGTGCCCCCGACGACCTTGTAGGGCAGACCCAGCCGGACGAACACGTCCTCGATCACCCGGGAGGAGTTGTTGGTCCGGTAGAACACGGCCACGTCGGAGTACCCGGCGTCCCCGGAGTCCACCAGGCGGTCTATCTCCCCGGCGATGAACCGCGCCTCGTCGTGCTCGTTGTCCGCCACGTACCCGACGAGCAGCTCGCCGGTTCCCTCGTCGGTCCAGAGGTTCTTCTCCCTCCGGCCCGGGTTGCGGGAGATCACGGCGTTGGCGGCGGAGAGGATCGTCTGCGTGGAGCGGTAGTTCTGCTCGAGCAGGATCGACCGGGCGTCCGGATAGTCGTGCTCGAAGTCCTCGATGTTGCGGATCGTCGCGCCCCGGAACGCGTAGATCGACTGGTCCGCGTCGCCCACCACACAGAGCTCCGCCGGTGCCACCCCGGCAGCGGCGTCGTCCCCGGACCCGGCCGCACCGCCGACGAGCGTCCGGACCAGGACGTACTGGGCGTGGTTGGTGTCCTGGTACTCGTCCACCATGACGTGCCGGAACCGGCGCCGGTAGTACGCCGCCACCTCGGGGTGCGACCGCAGCAACCCCACGGTCTCCCCGATCAGGTCGTCGAAGTCGAAGGCGTTGGCCGCCTGCAGCCGCGCCTGGTACTCGGTGAACACCGCCGCCACCGTCTGCCCGGTCCGGTCCGAGTCTTCCAGCGCACGGTCCATGGCCTCCGACGGCTCGCGGAGCTCGTTCTTGTGGTTCGAGATGGCCGAGGCGAGCATCCGCGGGGTGAACTTCTTGACCTCGAGGTGCTGCTCCTTGGCGATCATGCCGAGCAGGCGACGGGAATCGTCCGAATCGTAGATCGTGAAGTTGGAGTTGCGGGTGCCCAGCAGCGCGGACTGGGCCCGCAGGATCCGCACGCAGATCGAGTGGAACGTGGCCACCCACATCCGTTCGGCGTGTGGCCCCACCAGGGCGGACACACGCTCCCGCATCTCCGCGGCGGCCTTGTTGGTGAACGTGATGGCGAGGATCTGCCCGGGGTGTGCGCCCCCCTCGGCCAGCAGGTACGCGATCCGCCTGGTCAGCACGCTGGTCTTCCCGGAACCCGCGCCGGCCACGATCAACAGCGGACCGCCGCGGTGCGTGACCGCGGCGGCCTGCTGTGGATTGAGTCCGTCCAGGAGCGGGGAGTGGGACGAGGTGGGACTGACGGCGGAACCGGCTGAGGCGGGGGCGGAGTGGGTCATCGTGGCGTCCAATCTACCCACCCGGTCCGACACCCCGGTCTCAGCGCGGGCGGTCCCCCATGAACTCCTCGACCTGCGCGGCCGTCGCCGTCAGAGTCGGATCGTTGTCCAGGTAGTACCGCGTCTCCCGGACGATGAGGCCGGAGAGGACCAGGAGGCCGATGAGGTTCGGGAGGGCCATCAGTCCGTTCATCACGTCCGCGAAGTTCCACACCACCTCGAGCTCGGTGACCGCACCCACGAACACCACACAGGTGAACACCATCCGGTAGGGGATGACGCCCCCGGCGCCCACGAGCCGCTCCACACACCGCTCGCCGTAGTACGACCAGCCGAGGATGGTCGAGAACGCGAAGAACGCGATCGCCACCGCCACCAGCTTGTCGCCGTACGGCATCGCCTCGGCGAACGCGTCGGCGGTCATGGTCCCGGCCGTGTCACTGCCCCGCTCCCACACGCCGGAGGTGACGATCACCAGACCGGTGAAGGTGACGACGATGATGGTGTCGATGAACGTCTGGGTCATCGACACCAGGCCCTGACGGGTCGGGTGGGTGGTCTTGGCCGCCGCGGCCGCGATGGCCGCCGAGCCCATCCCGGACTCGTTGGAGAAGATGCCCCGCGCGACACCCATCTGGATGGCGTACATGATCGCCGCACCCGCGAAGCCGCCCACCGCGGACGTCCCGGTGAAGGCCTGCGTGAAGATCTGCCCGAAGGCCCCGGGGATCGCGTCGGCGTTGAGCACCAGGACGACCATCCCGCCGAGCAGGTACAGCACGATCATCAGGGGCACGAACCCGGCCGTGACCCGGCCGATGGCCTTGATGCCCCCGAGCAGGACCGCGCCGGTGAGGACGAACAGGATGACGCCGGAGGCGACCACGGGGACGCCGAAGGAGTTGTCGAGCTGGGCCGCCACCGCGTTGCCCTGCGTCATGTTGCCGATGCCGAAGCTGGCCAGGACGGCGAACACGGCGAACACGATCGACAGCACCAGACCCACCCGGCCACCGGTCTTCCCGAACAGCTCGGAGAACCCCCGGTGGAGGTAGTACTGCGGACCACCGGACTGCTCGCCGCGGGCGTCGGTGACGCGGTACCGCACACCCAGGAAGGCCTCCGAGTACTTGGAGGCCATCCCCACGAGGGCGGTGACCCACATCCAGAAGAGCGCGCCCGGCCCACCCAGTGAGATCGCCGTCGCCACCCCGACGATGTTGCCCACGCCGACGGTCGCGGCGAGCGCGGTGGTCAACGCCTGGTACTGGGTGATGTCGCCCGCACCGCCGTCGTCACTCCGGCGGATCAGACCGAGTCTGAGCGCGGGGCCCAGCTTGCGGAACTGCAGAGCCCTCAACCGGATCGTGAGGAAGAGGCCCGTGCCGAGGAGCAGCGGGATGAGGACGAAGGGTCCCCAGATCACGGAACCGATGTCCGCGAGAGTCGAGTTCAAGTTCTCCACGGGCGGAAACACTAGACGGTCCCGCAGCCTCCGCGGAACCGAGTGGGATAATCACGGCATGAACACCGACCCCGCCGGCACGGACGATCCGCTGTCCGAGGCCCAGATCCAGGAACTCCGACTGGAGATCGACCGGTTGGACGCCGAGATCCTGGACGCGATAGTCCGTCGCAGCGAGATCTCCAAGCGCATCGGTCGCACGCGGATGCAGTCCGGCGGCACCAAGCTCGTCCACACCCGCGAGCTCAAGGTCTACGAGCGCTTCTCCTCACTCGGGCAGGAGGGGCAGACCCTCGCGGGGATGCTCCTACGTCTCGGTCGCGGGCGACTGGGCTGAGTCCCGGCCGACCCGACCGGCCGTGGAGGCGTACCCCAACCACGTGTGGTGGTTGTTCGCCCAGCACCAGCCCACCTTCGGCGCGCCCTTGTTCTCCCGGCCGTCGCGGCCGGTCCCCCCGCTGATCCACAGCGCCGGCGTCCGGGCATCCAGAGCTCCGTCCGCCTTGCGCTTCCGCGATCCGATGCACATGAAGCACCTGCCGGGTTCGAGCATCTCCGGCTGCTGGAGCAGCCAGCTCACCCCCTCGGAGATGGTCAGCGGAGTGCGCCCCCGCCGGGCCAGCTCGGCGTGCGCGTCCGTCGGGGTCCAGCCCAGCATGTCGTCGTCGCGTGTCACGTCCCTGACCAGATAGAGCGGGGCGTCCGGAACCCGGACGTCGTCGGTGGGTGTGAACTCGGCCAGGTCGGACATGTCGACGACGACGAAGCCCGCCCTCCCACCACGGCGCAGCAGGGTCGCCAGTCGGGCGGTGGACACGAACGACGGGTGGACGGCCAGCACCGGCCGACCGGGCCCCGGGGCGGCGGCACGAGCTGCGTCGTCACGAGCCGCGCCGTCAAGAACTGCGTCTTCGAGAGCTGCGGCGTGCTCCCGCAGCCGCCCGGCGGTGATCCCGCCGAGCTCGGGCACGCCCAGTTCGACGAGCCGATCGGCCTGGGCTGACACGGAGGGGTGGTCCGGAGGAGTCATGGGGGTCACGTGTCTGGAACGGGCGGCGGGGCCCCCGTATTCCCGACTAACCTCGCTGTCAGACGGCGGGCGATCCCCGGGCGGCAACACTGGGCAGGAGCGGCAATGACGGACATCAGCACGACACCACAGTGGTCGGCGATCGAGGATCTCGTACCGGCGATCGGCGAGGTGACCCTCCGTGAGCTGTTCGCCGCCGATCCGGAGCGGGGTCGCCGCATGGCGGTCACCGCGGGCGATCTGCACGTCGACCTGTCCAAGCACCTAATCACCGACGAGGTCCTGAGCGCTCTGACCGAGCTGGCCCACGCCGCACGGCTGCCGGCCCAGCGGGCCGCGATGTTCCGGGGCGACCGCATCAACACCACCGAGGACCGATCGGTCCTCCACACCGCGCTCCGTCTCCCGGCCGAGGCCGACCTCGTCGTCGACGGGCGTGACGTCGTGGCCGACGTCCACGCGGTCCTCACCCGGATGGCCGACTTCGCCGACCGCGTCCGGTCCGGCGGATGGACCGGGCACACGGGCGCGCGGATCGACACCGTGGTCAACATCGGCATCGGTGGCTCCGACCTCGGGCCCGTGATGGTCGACAAGGCCCTGCACCACCTGCAGACCGCGGGGATCAGCGCACGCTACGTCTCCAACGTGGACCCCGCCGACCTCTCGGCCGTGCTCGCCGAGGTCGACCCCGCGACCACGCTGGTGGTGGTCGCCTCCAAGACCTTCACCACGCAGGAGACCATGGCCAACGCCCACGCGGCGCGTCGGCACTTCGTCGAGGCCCTCGGATCGGAGGAGGCGATCGCCTCCCACTTCGTGGCGGTGTCGACGGCCACCGAGGAGGTGGCCGACTTCGGGATCGCCGCGGACAACATGTTCGAGTTCTGGGACTGGGTCGGGGGCCGGTACTCGGTGTCGTCGGCGATCGGCCTCTCGGTGATGATCACGGTGGGCCCGCCCGCGTTCGTCGAGCTGCTCGAGGGCTTCCACGCCATGGACCTGCACTTCGCGACCGAGGCGCCCGAGCACAACGCGCCGGTCCTCATGGCCCTGCTCGGCATCTGGTACACCTGCTTCCTCGGGGCCCAGTCCAAGGCCGTGATCCCCTACGCCCAGGGCCTCCTGCGATTTCCCGCCTACCTCCAGCAACTGACCATGGAGTCCCTCGGCAAGTCGGTCCGACTCGACGGCTCCGACGTCTCCTACCCCACCGGCGAGGTCTACTGGGGCGAGCCCGGCACCAACGGCCAGCACGCCTTCTTCCAGCTCCTGCACCAGGGCACCCAGCTCGTCCCGGTGGACTTCATCGGGGTCGCCCGTCCGGTCTCGGACCTGCCCACCGCCGACGGCGCCGGATCGATGCACGACATGCTCGTGGCCAACCTGTTCGCCCAGTCCCGTGTGCTGGCGTTCGGCAAGACGGAGGACGAGGTGCTCGCCGAGGGCGTGGACCCCGCGATCGCGCCGCACAAGGTGATGCCCGGCAACCGGCCGTCCACCACGATCCTCGCGCCGTCGCTCTCGCCCGGGGTGCTCGGGCAGCTCATCGCCCTCTACGAACACGTGGTGTTCGTCCAGGCCGCCGTGCTGGGCATCAATGCGTTCGATCAGTGGGGGGTCGAGCTGGGCAAGGCCCAGGCCGGCGAGCTCCTGACCGCCCTGACCGCGGAGAAGCACCCCGGGGAGGGCTTCGACTCCTCGACGGATGCTCTCGTCGAGATCTACCGCGAGGCACGCGGTCGTCGCTGAGCCGGAACTGTTCCGCCCGGAGCTGTCGTAGCCGGGTGCGAGCATGGCGGTATGAGCACTGTCTATTGCACCGCCACGAGTCTGGACGGGTACATCGCCGACGACGAGGAGAGCCTCTCCTGGCTGTTCGCGACCTCCGGTGAGGCCGAACCCGCGGGGTACACACCGACCGAGCCGGACCCCACCCTCCCCGACCTCCACTTCGACCGCTTCTACTCCGGCGTCGGTTCGATCGTCTGCGGCGTCAACACCTTCGAGTGGGTCCGCCGCGACCTGACGAAGGACGGCCAGCCGTTCGTCTGGCCGTACTCCCTGCCGAGCTGGGTCGTCACCCACCGCGATCTCGATCCCGTCGACGGCGTCGAGTTCTTCGCCGGAGACATCGGCGACCTGCACCCGCTCCTCGTCGAGGCCGCCGACGGCGGGGACGTCTGGATCGTCGGGGGCGGTGACCTCGCCGGCCAGTTCGCCGACCGAGGACTGGTGGACCGGGTCTGGATCCACCAGTGTCCGGTCGTCCTCGGATCCGGGCGACCCCTGCTGCCCCGCCGACTCCGTCTCCACCGCCGGAAGCTCGAGACCCACGGCCAGTTCACGGCGATGCTCTTCGACGTGGTGGGCCCCGAGCCCCGAATCACGACCTGATCGGCGAGTACCCCGGCGCCTTCCTCCGCTGCAGTCCCGGACGAAAGGCCCGCAGCAGACTATTGCGCGTTCGAATGTATGTGCGTAGACTAGAACGTACATTCGATACAGGCGGCGGTGGCGGAAGACTCGGAGGTGAGGCATGGACGTTGGCAACGGCCCCTCCTCCGACGGCTCCTCCGATGTCGATCCACTGACCGGACTGACCGCCTCGGCTCGTGCCGGGTGGGCGGCCGAGAATCGCGCCTCCGCCCAGCGGCTGTCCGCCTGCTACGACCTCCTGCTGGAATGCCTGCGCCGAGACGACTCCGGCGCCGGCCCCGATTCCCCGCCCGGCCACGCGGTGGTCGACCCGTTCGTGGTGGCAACCGGATACGTGGTGGCGGCGATGGCCGTCTCCACCCTGCGAGCCGAGTCGATGATCTCGTTCGCCGCGGACCTCCACCAGCGCTACCCCGCCGTCCTCGCCGCCCTGGCCGCGGGGCGCCTGGACCAGCGCGCCGCGGAACTGCTGGCCCGCCAGATGGCCACCGTCGACCCCGAGGTGCTTCCGCAGGTGCAACAGGACGTCGTCGACGACTACCTGGCCGCGACGGAGGCCGGCGAACGCCTCGGTCGGCACGCGGTACGCGATGCGGTGGACGCGATCATCACCCGCTACGACGCCGAGGGAATCCGTCGGCGCAAGGAGGACGCCAGCCGTGCGCGCGGTGTGCGCATCAGCAAGGGCGCTGACGGCATGTCCACCGTGTCGGCCATTCTGGCCACCGAGGAGGCCGCCGTCCTTGCCGAGGCGATCGATCAGCGCGCTGCCGAACACGCCGCCGCCGAGTCCGAGGCTGCCGCGGCGAGCGCAGCCGCGGCCGAGGCCACCGGCGAGTCGGGCTCAGTCCCGGGTCCGGACCCGGCCCCGGACTATCACTATTCCAAGGCCGAACGCCGCGCCGACGCCCTGTTGGCGCTGGTGTGCGGCGACAGCCTGCACGCCGGTGGCCAGGGCCGACCCACTGCGCCGTTGCGACCCAAGATCACCGTGATCGCTCCCGGCAACGACGGCGCGGGTGGCAACGGCGCGGGTGGCAACGGCGCCTGCGACGACGACGGGGTTCGGGTGGAGTTCACCCGCACCGGCGAGGCGGCGCTGCAGGCCCTACTGGACATGCTCGTCACCAGCGACGGAGCCAGCTTCGAGAAGGTCGACCCCCGTATCGGCGCCGCCGACGACGCCCGCCGCGCCCTGAGGTACCGGCCCGGTGCCGAGTTGGCCCGCCGCATCAGGCTGCGCGACGGTACCTGCCGCCATCCCGGCTGTGCGGTTCCGGCCGATGACTGCGACATCGATCATGTCCGCCCCTTCGACCACGCCGACCCCGCCCGCGGCGGACCCACTGAAGAGTGCAATCTGATGTGTCTGTGTCGGCGCCATCACCGGTTCAAGACGTTCTCCGACTGGATCTACGACCTGGCGCCCGATGGCACCCTCACCGTCATCACACCGGACGGGGCGACCATGACGACCCGACCATCCGGGCCGCTCGGGGTCTACCGCCGCGAGCACGCCCGCAATGAATCCCGCGCCTGGGACAGACAACAACAGCGCAACCCGGACCCGACCATCACAGGAGGGGAGACGCGCCCGGAGCCCACCTACTGGACTCGCCGTGCGGCCCGCCTGAGCGCCGAGCGTGCCCGCGCAACCGGCCCGGTCGACACCCGGCCCGGCGGCCAGAGCCGCTGGTGGAAGCGCAACGCGCCGGTCTTCAGCACGGTCGAACACGAGGTCGAGGCCCTGCTCGACGACATCCTCAACCCGCCTCCCTTCTGACCCGCCTTCCTTCTGACCCGTCGCCTCTCCGGCGCGGGCGGGCGGGAGAACCCGTCAGACGAACCTGCGGCTGACCTTCTCCGGCAGAAGCGTCAGCAGTGGGCCGATCGCCTTCCAGGGCTTGGCCGGGACGAGCGCACGAGTGGGCTCGGCGTCAATCGTCCTGACCAGCGCGTCGACGCCCTCGTCGAATTCGGTCATCAGCGAGGTCTTGACCGACCGGTTGATGTCGGTGCGGATGTACCCGGGAAGGATGTCGGTGACCTTGATGCGGCTGCCGGCGCTGTCGAGCTCGGCGTGCAGACCCTGCGCCAGCGAGGAGACGAACGCCTTGGTGGCGCCGTACGTGTTCTGGGCCTTGGGCATGCCGCGCAGCGAGCTCACGGACGAGATGAACACCAGGTGCCCCTCGCCCCGTGCGTGCATCAGCTCCATCGCGGCCTCGGCCTGGTTGAGGGTGCCGATCACGTTGACCATGGCGGTCTCCCGGTTGGCGTGCGCCTTCCCCGTACCGATGGACGCCCCCTTGCCCAGTCCTGCGTTGAGGACGAAGCGGTCGATCCCGCCGAGCTCCGCGTCGAGCTCGCCGAACACCCTCTCCACCGCGTCGCCGTCGGCCACGTCGAGCTCGCGGACCGCCACCGTGATCGACGGGTTGGCCGCCAGCAACTCGGCGCGGAGTTCCTGGAGCCGGTCGAGACGCCGGGCGCACAGCGCCAGATTCCTGCCCTGTGCGGCCCAGCGACGGGCCATGCCCTCGCCGAGACCCGCGCTGGCGCCGGTGATCAGGATCGTGTTGCGGTCGGTCACAGCTTCTCCTCCGTTGGCGATGGCCCCAGTGTGGCACGCGCCGGCTGGCACGACGGGCAGCGGTAGGCGATGCGATCGAGTGAATCGCTCGGCTCGTCCGGGTCGGCGAGACCACCCAGTCGGAACGTCTCCACCTCGGTCCCGCACCTGCGGCACGGCTTGCCGTCCCGCCCGTACACCCACAACTCCCGCCCGCGTCGCGTGTCCCCGGTGGTCACCCGGACCGCGCGATCGGCGTTGGCGAGGAGCATCCGCCGGGCGAGCACGACCACGGCGCGCAGATCAGGCACCGACTCCACCGGCTCCCGCGGGTCGAGGCCCCGCAGGAAACACAGTTCGGCGCGGTACACGGTGCCGATGCCGGCGAGATTGCGCTGGTCCAACAGTGCCTCCCCGATCGTCCGGGACGGCCGCTCGCCGATCCGCCGGAGCACCTCCGCGACGCTGGCGTCCGGGTCCCAGTCCCGCCCCAGCAGGTCGGGACCGAGATGCTCGACCGCCCGGTCGGCCTCGGCGGGATCCAGCGCGCGCAGCAACCCGAGCTCGGTGCCCACCACCTCGACGTCGTCGGCGCGCAGGAGCATCCGGACGGTGTGCGCGGGGAACCGCCACCGCTCCCCCGCCTTGTGGATGTGGATGCGGCCTTCCATCTTCAGGTGGATATGGAGGGTGACCGGGTCCCGACCCTGCGCGTCCGGGCCGACGACGACGAAGAGGTGCTTCCCCCGGGACCGGGCGGCCACCACGGTCCGGCCCCGCAGATCCACGGCCGCGAACCTGGGAACCCTGAGCTCGATCCTGTCCAGGGTCCGCCCGTTCAGCGCACGGTGCACCTTCGCGGCCGCCCTGTAGACGGAATCGCCCTCCGGCACCGTTGACTCCTCTGCCCGCTGTCCGATCTACCGCTCTCCGAGTGTGCGCACCATGGTGCCCTGAACCGCCCCGGGCTGCCGGGTTCACCATCCCGGTTGTCGACACTCCACGACGCCGGCGGTCTCGAGCTGCACTGTCGCATGCTCGATGCCGTGGCCCTCCCGCAGGACGCGTCGCGCCTCGTCGAGGACTCCGGAGTGGGGCACTCCGGGGGCGGTCACGAGGTGGACGGTCCCCACGTCCATCCCCGAGGTCAGCGTCCACAGATGCAGGTCGTGCACCTCCTCGACGCCGCGTACCGACGCGAGTTCGGACTCCACCGCTGCGGGGTCGACCCCGGCGGGCGCGTGCTGGGCGAGCACCGTGACGACCTGTCTACCGAGCATGACCGCGCGGACGACGATGAACACGGCGATCGCCACGGCCACCACGAGGTCCCACACCGTCGAACCCGTCGCGCGGATGAGCAGTGCGGCCGCGATCACCCCCACCGATCCGGCCGCGTCGGCCATCACCTCGAGATACGCCCCCCGCACCGCGAGACTCTCGGAGGATCCACTGCGCAGAAGGAGCAGCGAGATGATGTTGACGACCAACCCCAGTCCGCCGACGAGCAACATGGTTCCGGTGGCGACGGGGGCGTCCGACCCGAGCCGCCTGAACGCCTCGACAAGCACGTAGACGCCCATGCCGGACATGATGAGCACCGCCAGACCGGAGGCGAAGATCTCCACGCGATAATGGCCGAACGTGCGTCTCCCGGAACGGTCCGGCCGTGACGCGATCACCGTCGCCGCGAGCGCCGCGCCCAGCGCCACCACGTCCGCCGCCATGTGGCCGGCGTCGGAGAGCAGGGCCAGGGAGCCGGAGATGAGGCCCGCGACCAGCTCGACCACGAAGAACACCACGGTCAGAACGAAGGCGCACGCCAGTCTGATCCGATACCGCGCGCCGGCGTGACCGGTCGGTCGGGCGTGGCCGGAGCTGTGCGCGTGACCGGAACTGTGCGCGTGGCTCCCGTGTGCGTGCCCGACCCCCATCTGATTCCCCTCCCGCTGACATATGCATTGATGCGCATATCTTAACTCGTCAGAACGGTTCACTCAACGCCGGATGCGCAGCCCCTTCGGGGTGGCACCGAACCCGGCGTTCTCGAAGGCGGCCGCGACGGGCGAGGTGTGGACGGGTTCGCCGGCGAGGGTGGTGACGGTCAGCGGGCCGACGGCACCTGATCGCACGACTGCGGCCAGCGCGGACGCGGCGAGCGGCACGGCCTCGGCCCGGTCGTCCAGCACGAGGACGGTCCGGCCGCCGCGTTCGACGAACAGGACACACAGCCCGTCGACCAGCACGACGAGCGCACCGGCCTTCCTGCCGGGACGGTGCCCAGATCCGCCCTCCGCAGAAGGTGGCCAGGGCAGCGCGGCGCCGTACGGGTTGGCCGGGTCCGTGGCGGCGAGGACCCGGACGACCGGTTCATCGGTGCCGGAGGGCCAG
>NZ_JAALEA010000538.1 GCF_014145145.1 Dietzia cercidiphylli | reverse complement strand
GCCCCGCCGCCGCCCGCGCCGGTCTACTCACCCCCTCCGGCACCGGCCCCGCAGGCGACCTACTTCGCCAACTGCGACGCCGCGCGCGCGGCGGGCGCGGCCCCGATCATGCGCGGAGAGCCGGGGTACGCGCCGAAACTGGACAGGGACGACGACGGTGTCGCCTGTGAGTAGCGAGTGGTACTGGTGAGATTTCCGCGGGCGGAGTAAAGTCCGAGACATCTCAATATGAAGATCTGTTCATCTGGCTAAGGAAGCCGCCATGGGCCCACGACCGACGTCGGCACTGCCACTCGTCGCGGTGGTTCTCGCCATCTCGACGGCGTGCGTCCAGGGCGGTGGCGAGAACCCCGCGGCTCAGCAGAACGTCCCCGGGGTCATCGAATCCAACTCGCCTGACGCCGAGCCGTCCACGATGAACCCGCAGCGACTGGACGACTCCGTGGTGTTCCTCATGACCACGGTGTCCGGCTACGTCCTGGACCCGGGAAGCGGGGAGGGCGACGACGTCCGGTCCACCGAGGTGACGGCGGTCCGGACGTGCACCGGGTGGATGGCGGGCGAGAACGGCGAGATCATCACCGCCGGGCACTGCGTCGGTCGGGACGAGGGTCGTGGCGCCGTGATCGAGTCCTACCTCGACGATCACGACGTCGCCGACGAGGCCGCTCTGGACGCCGAGGTCGACATCCGGGTGATGGCGGGCCAGCCCGACGTCGACGGCGCCACCATCACCGATTGGGTGACGGTCCGGATCGCCGACGTGATGCCGACTGAGCGGGGCGATCTGGCGCTGTTGCGGATCGACGGGCCTGCTGCCGACCCTCGACCGCCCGCGCTGCCGATCGCCGATGACGACCCGCGACCCGGCGACAGGATCACCGCGATCGGGTTCCCCGGCGCCGGGGGAGACGTCGCGGAGGAGACGGCCATCCAGCCTCCGTCGTTCAAGTCCGGCTCGGTCTCCACCCGGCGGGCGTCACCGAGGGGGGTGGAGGGGTACGAGATCGACGCCG
>NZ_JAALEA010000537.1 GCF_014145145.1 Dietzia cercidiphylli | reverse complement strand
GGCCAGCACCGCGCCGGACGCCCGGACCTCCTCGGCCAACGGCACCTGGTACCCCTGCTCGAGCGGCACCGGCGGGACCGCGGGGGTGTTGGCGGCCGACGAGACGTCCACCAGGTCGACGCCGTGCTCGGCGAGGTGGCCCGCCAGCCAGCGCGAATCCTCCGGAGCCCAGCCGCCGGGCACCCAGTCCGTCGCCGAGATGCGGACGAACAGCGGCTTGCCCGCGGGCCAGACCTGACGGACCGCATCGCAGACCTCCACCAGGAGTCGCGCGCGGTTCTCGCGGGAGCCGCCGTACTCGTCCGTCCGCTCGTTGGACAGGGGTGAGAGGAACTCGTGGACGAGGTAGCCGTGCGCCGCGTGGATCTCGACCACGTCGAACCCGGCCTGATCCGCGCGTCGCGCGGCATCGGCGAAGGCGTCCACCACGCCGCGGATCCCCTCGAGGTCAAGCGCGACGGGAGTGGCCATGTCGCCGAACGGGATCGCCGAGGGGGCGACCGTGGTCCACCCGCCCTCCTCTACCGGCAGCGAGCCGGTGGGCTCTCCCGGGAAGGCCCTGTAGGTCGACGCCTTGCGCCCGGCGTGGGCCAGTTGGATCCCGATCGCCGCGCCCTGCGAGTGCACGAAGTCCACGATCGGCGCCCACGCGTCCCGCTGCGCGTCGTTCCACAGCCCGGCGTCGTGGGCGCTGATGCGACCCTCCGGGACCACCGCGGAGGCCTCCGCGAGGATCAGCCCGAACCCGCCCTGCGCCCGCGCGCCGAGGTGCACGAGATGCCACGGGGTGGGGACGCCGTCGCGGGCGTCGCACGAGTACTGGCACATCGGTGAGAGCCACGCGCGGTTCCGGATCTCGAGATCGCGGATTCGGATGGGGTCGAAGAGCAGCGGCATGCCACCGATTAAACCCGCGCCGGCCGGGTCAGGGTCGCCGGGGACCACCCCCGGACGGGCGCTCACGCACCCCTTCGCCGCCGACTAGCGTGGGCGCCATGACTGACGCCCAGACCGGACCGGGTTCCTCCTCGGAGCCCACGCTGACCCCACAGCCGCAGCTGACCCACCCCGGACTCACCCACCTCGACGCCGAGGGCAGGGTCCGGATGGTCGACGTGGGCGACAAGGCCGTCACCACCCGCACCGCCACCGCCGAGGGGGTCTTCCGCACCCGGCCGGAGGTGGTGACCATGGTCGCGGGCGACGATCTGGGCAAGGCCGACGTCCTGGCCACCGCCAGATTGGCCGGGATCGGCGCCGCCAAGAAGACCTCCGAGCTGATCCCCCTGTGTCACCAGATCCCCCTGAACTCGGTCAAGGTGCGCTTCGATCTCGACGCGCCGGCCGGCGAGATCCGGGTGTCGGCCACCGC
>NZ_JAALEA010000536.1 GCF_014145145.1 Dietzia cercidiphylli | reverse complement strand
GGTGGCGGACAAGGACGGGATCTCCGCGGCCGGCGCGTGGTGCGCGATGATCGGATCGGGCGGCCCGCCGGTCGGGGCGAGGCTCGACGCGCTCGCCGAGGAGTTCGGGGCGCATGTGCGGCGCAACGTCCCGCTCCCTCTTCAGCCCGGCTCCGACCCCGCCGTGGAACTCCGGCGGGCGGCCGATCTGCTGGTCTCGACCGGCACGGTGACCCCGTTGGACGGCTCCGCCGGTTTCCGTGTCTCGACCCCGGGCGCCCGCGCGGTGATCCGTCCGTCCGGTACCGAGCCCCTGCTCAAGACCTACGTCGAGGCGTGGACCCCGGCACGACCGTCCGCGTCCGACCGGGCGGACGCGGCGCGACGGGTGGCCGCTCTCGCCGACTCGGTCGCCTCGGCCGTCGCCTCCTGAGCGGGGGGCGTCCGAGCTGAGGGCTCCCGGCGGAGGGCTACCGCGCGGAGGGTTTCCGAGCGGTGGCGTCCCAGCGGTGGCGTCCCGGGTCCCGGTCAGCGGGGGCCGAACAGGCGGTCGCCGGCGTCGCCGAGTCCGGGGACGATGAAGGCGTCGTCGTCGAGCCGGTCGTCGACCGTCGCGGTGACGAGCCGGGCCGCCAGCCCCGACGCCCGCACCGTCTCGATGCCCTCCGGTGCGCACAGGACACAGACCACCGTGACCCCGGTCGCGCCGCGCTCGGCGAGGGTCTCCAGGGTCGAGACCAGTGAGCCCCCGGTGGCGAGCATCGGGTCCAGCACCACCACGTGCCGGCCCGAGAGGTCGTCGGGCAGGGAGCACAGGTAGGACACCGGGACGTGGGTCTCCTCGTCGCGCGCCAGGCCCACGAACCCGACCTGCGCTCCGGGGAGCAACCGGGTGGCCGGGTCCAGCAGACCCAGTCCCGCCCGCAGGACCGGCACCACGAGCGGGACGCCGTCCACCGCGACACCGGTCGTCTCGGCCACGGGCGTGGTGACGGGCACCTCGGTGGTCGGGATGGAGCGGAAGGCCTCGTAGCAGAGCATGGTGCCGAGCGCGTCCATCGCCGCCCGGAAGCCGGCGGTGTCGGTGGCGGAGTCCCGCAGCGTACGGAGCCGGTCTCCGACCAGCGGGTGGTCCACGACGATGATGTCCATGCCCGACAGGATTCCACAACGGAGAATTCTCCGATCGGGCGGAACCGGAGCGAGTCCGCGAAGCGTCGAACCCTGTGACGGGACAAGAGGCGACGAGGGGCGAGGCAATGGCGGACGGAGCGATCGACGTCCACGAGGACGGATTGCGGGAGCTGGGTACGGGGCTGACCACGTTGGCCGAGGTCCTGGGGGGAACGCTCGGGGCCGTGGACTCGCTACCCATCGACGCGGTGGCACCGGTACTCGGACCGGTCGGGGCCGACTTCATGTCGGCGCTGCTCACGGCCACCGCGCGGCACCGGGAGGTGCTCGCCGGGGTGGCGCGGGTCAGCGACGCCGCAGGGCAGCTGGTCCTGGAGACCGGCCGGTTGTACTCCGAGACCGACGCGGCGGGTGCCGACGCCCTCGGCGCCGCCGGGACCGACGTCGCCGGGATCACGGTGCCGGGCCGATGATCGCTGACGCGCTGGCCTACGCGGGGCCCATCCGGCAGATCCTCGACCTGCTCTCGGCCGAGGAGTTCGTCCCCGAGCCGGCCCGGGACGTCATGCGACCGGTCAGTGACGGGTTGGAGGTGGCCCAGCGGCTCGGGCCACCGCTCGAGCGACTGCTCTCGGAGACGTGGGATTCGCTGGCCTCACTGGGCGCCGCCCACTCGGTGGCCGAGATCGGTCGGACGGTGGGGGCGCTCACGGAGTCCGCGGTCGAGATCGCGAGGGTCACCGCCGTCGCCGCCGACATCGTGGTCCGCGGCACCATCGAGGTCATCGGCATCGTGCAGCAGTTCATCGCCCGCGCCGCGGCGCTGGGACCCACGCTGATGACCCCGCCCGGCCAGGTCGCGCTGCTGGGTCTGGCGACGGAACACCTGGCCCGCGGCATCCAGGTGGCCGAGCGGGTCCAACTCGAGCTCAAGGGACCGACCCTCGAGCTGCGTGCCGTCGCCGCCGGCATCCCCGATGCCCCGGGCGTACCGGGGGGCATCACGGACTCGAGTACGGGCGGAGCGATCAACGCCTCGACCGCCGCCCACACCGGCTCCGGACCCGGTTCGCTCGGCTCCTCGGGAACCGCCTCCGCGGACGGCATCTCGCCGAGTGGCGCCGCGTACCCGGGTGGCGCCGGGGACCCGGGTGGCGCCGGGGGGTCAGCGAGCGGAGCGGGAGACTCCGCAGGGGCCGGGGCAGGGGTGCTCGGGGGCGGTGTCGACGTCGTGCTGCCCGACGGGTCCGTGGCCACCGCGCCCAACGAGCAGGCCGCCGGGGCCGTCCGCAACGCGCTCAGCCAGCAGGGTGTGCCCTACGTGTGGGGCGGGACCACTCCCGGCCAGGGTCTGGACTGCAGCGGCCTGACCCAGTGGGCGTACCGGGACGCCGGGGTCGAGATCCCCCGTCTGGCCCAGGAACAGGGAGTGGGGGCACAGGTGTCGCGGTCGGACCTCATGCCTGGCGACCTGGCGGTGTGGGACGGCCATGTCGCGATGTACATCGGCAACGGCCAACTCGTCGAGGCCGGTGACCCCGTGTCGGTCTCGGGGCTGCGTACCGACAACATCGGCATGTCCTTCTACGGCTTCTACCGTCCGACCGGCGGATGACGGCCGAGACCTGCCGCCACACCGACCCGATGACCGGGGTCGTCGCCGAGGTCGGTACCGACGGCGTGCCGGTGGGCCTGGCGCTGCCCGCGGAGCTGCTCGACCGCGGGCCCGCGGACGTCGCGCGGGCGGTACTGCGCACTCTCACGGCAGCGGCGTGCGAGGCCCGCGAGCTGCTCGACCGACTGGCCGAGCAGGAATGGGACGGGCAGGAATGGGACGGGCAG
>NZ_JAALEA010000535.1 GCF_014145145.1 Dietzia cercidiphylli | reverse complement strand
TGAGTCCGGTGATGAAGTCGGTGACGCGGTCGGCCTCGGCATCGGTGAGATCAAACCGTTGGCCCCCGACGATGGTGCGGGCGGGGCCGAGTGGTTCGAGCCCGTAGAGGACTCGAGTGGCGGCAGACAGTGCGGCTCGGTTGGCGATGGATTCGATGGTGCAGTCCAAGGCGTCGGCGATTGCGGTGAGCTGGTCCCGGCTGATGACGGCGGGCGGCGTGGCCTGTCGGTAGGCGGTGGGTTGGGATTGGCCGCGTTCCCAGGCGCTGATCCAGGGGGATTTCACTCCGATGGCCACGGCCAGTTTGAGCTGGGTGAGTCCGGCCGCCATGCGTGCAGCGCGGATGGCGCGGCCGAGTGATCGGGCTTCGTCTGGGGTCACCGGGGCTCCTTGTCTGTGGTGTCGGTGTTGAGGGTGGCCAGGACGGCCCAGTGTCCGTCGCTGCAGGTGACGTCGAGGACGGGGACGGCCGGAGTCGTCCCAGGCTGGATGGTGGCGGTGATGCGGTGGTCGAGGTCGATGTGGGCGTGCAGCTCGGTGGGGCCTGTCCCGACAATGAACGTCATGCCTCCCCCTCTCCCCCACTGGTCGGTCCGTCGGTGAGGTCGGCGCGGCGCGTGGTTTCGCGGCGCATGGCGCGGCCTTGGTCAAGGAGGATCTCGAAGAGGTCGTCGGTGGGCGCTTCGGTGCTGGCACGGGTCAGCTCAGCGGCGGTGCGGGCGAATCGGCGGCGGTAGGCGGCGTCGAGGACGTCGGCCGCGAGGGTGCGCACTCCGATGGCGGGGGTTCCGAGTAGTGCGACGACCTGGAGGGCGTCGGCGAGGAGCCGTCCGTGGTGGCCGGCCATGCGGCCGGCGTTGGTGAGTGCGGCGAGCACTCGCGGGGCGTGGTGGGGTTCGCTTGCCGCGATGAGGTCGGCAATGACCTGGAAAAGGTCGCCGTATCGGGGGTTGAGGAAGTCGCTTGCCTCGAGGTGGCGGGTGATGTGGCGAGCTTCGGTGATGTCGTTGGTGTGCAGCAGGGCGCAGAGGAGTGCGGCTTCGGGGTCGAGTTCGGGGACGGTGGGTGCGTCGTCGGTGGCGGCGAGGTCGTCGACGTCGACCGGGTCGGCGGTGGCCAGCGGGTCCTCGGCGGTCATGGTGTGCATTGTGTGTCCCCTCCCCTACTGGCGGGTGATTCAGGCGGCGGTGCGGCCGAGGTCCTTGATGCGGTCGGGTCGGAATCCGGCCCAGTGGTCGGTGCCGGCGACGACTACGGGGGCCTGGAGGTGGCCGAGAGCCATGACGTAGTCGCGGGCTTCGGTGTCGGTGGTGATGTCGACGAGCTCGTAGTCCAGGCCGGCCTTCTCGAGCGCCTTGATGGTGGCGCCGCACTGCACGCACTGGGGCTTGGTGTACACGGTGATGGCCATGGCGGTGGTCCTTTCGGTCGTGGTGTCCGTCTGCCTCGCGGCGATGGGCGGGGGTTGTGGGTCAGGCGGCGTAGATCGCGCGGCGGATGGTGCCGACGATCTCGGTGTCGTCTTCGTCGGCGACGACGGTGACCCGGTCCTCGTGAACGGTGAGCGGGTTGACCGAGAGGTCGAGGACTGTGGCGAGCGTGGCGGCGGCCTCCCAGGGCTCGGTCGCGGTGACGGAGTAGGTGATGCGGGCCATGGCTGGCTCCTTTCGGGTTCGGGGTGAGTGGCCTTGTGGCCTGCTCTGCTTCTAGTGTACACGCATCATGCGTGTATGGTACGTCTATGGCGCGTTAATGTGCTCTCACCTGCGGGTTTTTCGCGCCACCGCCTCGGCTGTGCCGTTCGCGCATGGCCCCCCTTTCCCTGACACCTGCCGATCTGGTGTGTAGCGAACGGAGTCAAGGAAGGGCACCCGGGCGGCGGTGAAGAATCTGCCCCGAAATAAGCGCAGCGCGGGGCAGATTGTTTGCCGACGACCGGGCGGCGGCGAAGCCGACGCCGACCTTGACACCGGTAGTGGAGCACCAAGACTCGCAGTGGCAGGGAAAGAGGGCTGACCACCGACTACCCGTGGTGGAAGGTCTTGCCCCCGCCCGTCGGGTGGGGCTTGCTAAGCCAGCCGCAGAACGTCTGACCGTGCAATCGAGTTCGCGCGTTGTGACTCGAGCTGCAGGCGGCGAGGGTCGGCCATGAATGCTTTGAGGGCGTTGGCGCTTGGGAAGTCGATTCGTTGAATCTCGATCGGATCGGTAGTTGCTTGGCGTTCGACTTGATCGCGCGAACAGAGTCTTCCGCCGTGATCGGCGATAAGCGGAAGGACTTCGTCCTCGTAGAGGCGAAGGGCGTCCTCCCGGCCGGGGTACGGCCACAGCAGAACGCAGAGCCTGACAGTCACGGACCAATACTATGCGTGTGCTGCGTTTTCACGCCAGGGCCATTTGGCATCGCGCGACGGAAGCCCCCGTGGTGGATCTCGACCCGGTTGCCGCGTTGGGGGCTACGTCGCGGGAGTCACCAGGCGGTGTTGCACGCGGGAGCTGGCCCCAGTCGACTCGCGGCGGTGCGGAAGATAGTGCTCTTAGTGGGTGAGGGTGCGGGTTGCTCGGAGGGTGGCGAGGAGGTCGGTGCGTCCGGTTGGGGTGATGCGGGGTGCGATGACGGCGTGGGGTTCGTCGCCGAGGGCGATGAGATGAGCGTGATGTTGGCCGGTGTTGGCGGCGTGGATGTCGATGGTGGTGGCTGCGGCGTGGTGTGCGGCGAGGTCGAGGGCTTCGGCGTGGCTGCCGGTGGTGGCCAGGGTGTCCTGGTGGAGGAGTTGGCCGGTGGGGGTGGTCGTGGTGATGGTGACGATGTGCATGGGTCTACCTCTTGTAGGTGGTGCGGCCGCCGGCGCGGAAGGGGCTGGTGTCGGAGTGGTAGGGCTTGCCGTCGTTGTATTCGGCGTCGAGGCGGTCGAGCAGCTCCTCGAAGGCGCGGACGGTGAAGGCGACGGCGCTGGGCAGGTCCTCGTCCTTGTCGAGGGCTTCGCAGGTGCCCCAGATGCGTTCGACCAGGTCGGCTGGCAGGCGCATGTTCCAGTTGCGGTATTCGGGGGCGTCGGCCGGCCGTGGGGTGCCCTCCCCTGCTGCGGCTTGGGCGACGAGGCTGTCGGTGGTCTTGCGCTTGCGGACGGGCGGTGTGGCGGCCATGGGTTCAGGTCCTTTCGGCGGTCAGGGTGGTGAGCAGCTCGTGGAAGCTGTCGCGGACGGTGACGGCGGCGATGTCGCGGAGCTCGTCGAGTCCTTGACCGTTGGCGGCGGCTTCGGCGATGAAGGCGCGGCGTGGGATGTCGTGGGGGTGGACGGTGTAGCCGGATTGGGTGGCCCAGTCGCGGATCTCGGTGGCGACGCGGCCGTGGGTGGCGGTGCGGGTGGTGTCGCGCAGGTTGATGAGGATGTCGGGGTCGGGCAGGGGCCGGCTGGGGCGGAGGTCTTCGTTGATCTCGTCGACGAGCTCGCCGGTGTCGCTGATGCCGTTGAAGGAGTCGTTTTCGGGTTCGGTGACCAGGAGGACCCGGTCGGCTGAGTAGAGGGCGTTGATGGTTCCCAGGGACAGGCCGCGGTCGCAGTCGATGATGACGAGGTCGTAGTTGTCGCGGACGGTGTCGAGGGCTTTGTGTAGGACTTTTCCGGGGGCCACTCCCCCGAGCGCCTGCAGGGCTGCGGCGAGTTTGCCGCGGCCGGAGGGGACGATGTCCAGGCCGGGGCGGCGGGTGGTGTGGGTGGCGCCGGCGAGGGTGACGCCTGGGGTGCGGGCGTAGATGTCGGCGAGGGTGTGTCCGTCGGGGTCGCGGTTTCCGAGGATGCGCAGGGCTACTCCCCCTTGGGCGTCGTGGTCGATGACTAGGACGCGCTTGCCGCCTGCGACGGCGGTGTGGGCGAGCATGAGGGCGGTGGTGGTCTTGCCGACGCCGCCCTTGTGGTTGGCGATCGCGATGACCGTGGTCATTGGTGCTTTCCCTTCGTTATGCGTGCATGGTGCGAGTATATCGGCGCATGGTGCGGGTATGTCGCACGTGTGATGCTTGGGTGCGGGGCGTGTCGTGGGTGATGTGCGGGATGGGTGGCCGGCGGTCGGGCGTGGTGCTTAGCGGAGCGGCGCCACGCCCGACCGCCCCGCCGGCCTAGCCGGCGGCCTCCTCGTCCTGGTCTTCGTCGGTGAGGGCGTCGGCGATGAGGTGGACGGCCTCCTGGACCCGGACGGCGGTGGCCTTGATGGTGTCGGCCTGTCCCCCGCTCCAGCTGGCGAGGTAGCCGACGCTGTAATCGCTCGTGTCGAGGTCGTGCAGTGCGGCCACGACGTAGGCGACGGATTCGGCCTCGAGTTCGCGGGTGGCCTGGTCGGGCTCGTTGGTGAGCTTGCCCTCTTCGTCGGTGTGCAAGATCGCGTGCGCGGCCTCGTGGATGGCAGTCTTGGCGGCGTGGGCGTCGGACAGGTCCGCGTCTACGACGATGCGGCGGGTTCCGTCGACGGTGCAGTAGCCGTTGGACTCGCCGGGGATCTGCTCGCGGGTGACGGTCCAGCCCTGGCCGGTCATCCACTCGCTGATGCGCTCGTAGAGGGCGGCGTGGTCGTCGCCCTGGAGCTGGGCGACGGGGGCGGTGAGCTGCTCGACTCCCTCGATGGGGTCGGTCTGGGAGATGTCGAACACGCTGACCACGGGCGGTGGGCACTTAATGGCCTTGCGGGTGGTCTCTCCGGTGGCCTCGTCGGTCTCGGAGACGAGGCGGAACGGCTTGCCGAAGATCCGGATCCCCTTCTCACCTTTGCGGACCTGGCGGCCCTTGGCCTGCCACGCCTTGAATCCGGCGACCTGGGTCGCGTGCGGACACTGCACCTGGATCAGCATCGTGTTGTTGAAGCTGTAGCGGTGGAACGATCCGAGGAAGTCCAGCCACCTGAGCCACTGGCCGGACTGCATGAGGGCGTCGACGGCGGCGGACAGCTCGTCGTGCATCTGCTCGACCTTCTCGGCGCGGGCCGCGCGGGCGGCCTCTTTCTGCTGCGGGGTGTAGGTCTTGCGGGCCATGGCTGGCTCCTTTCGGGTGCGAGGTGAGCGGGTGGTCCCGGCTCTGTCTTCTATTGTACACGCATCATGCGTGCATGGTACGTCTATGGTGCGTTAATGTGCTCTCACCTGCTGCGGGTCCGCCGGGCCCGGCCCGCCGATTGGCGGGCCGGGGACTATGGCTAGAGGTGCAGCTGGTCGGTGCACCCGGTGCAGCGGCTGCCGCTCTGGCCGGAGGTGATGACCTCGGCGCAGTTGGTGCAGCGGCGGGCGGGGTGGACGAACGCGGCGCGGCCGTTCTCGTAGTGCCACAGCACTTCGGTGCCGTCGGGATTGGTCACGAGCCGGATTTCGGCCGCGATAGTGCGGCCCTCGTCCGGGACCTCGAGATCGAAGGTCTCGAGCAGGGTGCCTGGCTTGGTCATGGTGGTCCTTTCGGGTGCGGGGTGAGCGGGTGGTCCCGGCTCTGTCTTCTATTGTACACGCATCATGCGTGCATGGTACGTCTATGGCGCGTTAATGTGCTCTCACCTGCGGGTTTTTCGCGCCACCGCCTCGGCTGTGCCATTCGCGCAGTGTCCCCCTTTCCCTGACACCTGCCGATTTTCGTGCGCAGCGAACGGGGTCAAGAGAGGGCACCCGGACTGCTGCGACGAATCCGCCCCGAAATAAGCGCAGCGCGGGGCGGATTGGTCGTGGCCGGCCGGGCGACGGCGAAGCCGGCGCCGACCTTGACCCCGGAAGTGGAGCACGCACAATCGCGGTGGCAGGGAAAGAGGGCCGCCCACCAGTGCCCACCCAGAGGCCGGGCCACCGTCGCTTGGACGGTAGCCCGGCATCGGGAGGGGTCTTACAGCTCGTCGGTGTCGACGTGGTCGCCGCAGGCGCGGCGCTCGACGGGGGACAGGGCGTAGCCCTGGTCCTCGATGAACCGGAGGTAGGCCACAGTGCGGCGGTCGATGTGTCGCCAGGAGCCCTTGTGGGTGTTGACCTCGTGGGCGATCAGGCACATGGCCAGGCTGGTCATGGTGGCTTTAGCGGTGGTCATCGCCTCGGTGTCCGGGACCGTCAGGTAGGTCTCGCGCTCGCCTCGCAGTCGGTCCGCGGAGAGCAGGTGCGGGCTGGTGGTAATGGTGGCGGCGACGAACGCGGCGCTGTTCTTCGGCGCGGCCTTGCGGGCGCAGAAGGTCTTGAGCCAGTCGCGGCGGACCTGCTCGGCGGCAAGCCACGCCTTGTTTGCGGCGATGACGTCGCGTCGTTCGGCCCGCTTCTGCTCGCGCTCTTCCTCAGTCGGTTCGCCCTGGGACGCGGTGCTCCACGGGGTTTTCCACCCTCGGGCGGCGAGGTCGTCGCAGTACCAGCGGGCCTGGACTACCAGCGCTTCGTGGACCTGGCTCCGGATGATCGCGTCCTCGGGCCGGTCCTCCTCGTCGTCCTCGTAGATCTCGTACGGGTCGACCGGCTCCCCGGTGGCCGTGAGGACGGTGGTGAAGTCGGCATCAAGCCGGACGGCGAGGTGGTCGCCAGGGTTGTCGGGGTCGATGGTGACCTTCTCACCGGTCTCGACGTCGACCAGCCTGTCGACCCACTCGCCCTTGGAGTCGTAGGCGGGCCAGCCCTCGAGGACGGGCACACCCTTGGTCTCCCACTGGGCGCGGGCCTCGGCCAGGGCGGCGGCGATCTGCCGCTGCTGACGCAGGCGAGCGGCCTGGTGCTCGAACTGGCCGGTGGCGGCGGCACGGACGAGGCTGTCGACGGCGCGGTCATCGTCGGCGAACTCGGCAACGACGGCGGCTTGGGTGATGGTCAGGTCGTAGCGGTCGAGAGTGTCGGTGTCGGGCATGGTGGTGGCCGCGTCGACGGTGGAGCGGTCGACGCGCAGGCGCTTGCTGATCTGGGCGGGGGAGATGCCAAAGGCGGCGAGCTGGGCGATGGTCTCGGCCTGCTCGCGGGTGGTGAGGTTCTGTCGCTGCTGGTTCTCGTCCCACTGGGCCGCGATCAGGTCAGTCTTGCCGTCTAGGTCGTCTGCCGGGGCAGAGGTGACGATGACGGGGACCTGGTCGAGTTCGGCAGCCACGGCGGCGAGGGTGCGGCGGTGGCCGTGCTTGACGACCAGGTCGTTGTTGTCGTCGCGGTAGGCGTTGATCGGCTCAAGGAGGCCGTGTTCGCGGACGCTGGCGACCAGGTCGTCGGAGGCTTTGGCGTCGCGGATGTTCGAGACGAGGGTCAGCTCGGAGGGGCTGACGTGGATGAGGTTCATCGTGGTGTCCACGGTGGTCCTTTCGGGTACGGGGTGAGCGGCCTTGTGGCTGCTCTGCTTCTAGTATACACGCGCCATGCGTGTATGGTACGTCTGAGGTGCGTTAATGTGCTTTCACCTGCGGTTATGGCGCTGGGGCGTAGACGATGTGGGGGACTCCTTGGTGGGTGTAGTAGCCCTCGGTGTAGGTGCCGGTGTCGGAGGGTTCGTCGTGTCCGATCGCCCACACTTGGGCGGCGAGGTCTGCGGCGTCGAGCTCGCCGTCGGGTGAGTGGTGGGGGGTGACGATTCCGCTTCGGGGGCCGATGGTGACGCGGCGGGCGCGGTGTTCTCCGGCACGGGCGAGGTTGACGGTGTCGCGCATGAGTTCGCGCAGGTTGGTCGAGCGCAGTGGTTCGGCGGTGGTCATGCGGCCAGAGTGGCACGGTTCGTGGGCGTCGGCGGCTTCGGTGGACACCTGGGCGCGGGTGTTGTGGGGGAGGGGTGGGGTGTGAAATGCGCTGGAGGGGGTCGCCAGGCGGGCGACCCCCTCCAGCGGCCGGTTAGGGCATCAGGACGTCGAAGTGGGTGAGGCGGACGCCGTTCTTGCCGTTGCTGGTGAACCGTGCGGAGATCGCGCGGGCGCGGGGGCCGATGGTGAGGACTGCGGCGACGTAGTGCACGGCCATATGCGGCGTGACCTGAACGGTATCGACCCGGGGTTCGATGAGGGTTGCGCGGTCGGTGTCGTTGGTGCGGGCCTGGCGGGCGACTGCGGCGCGGTTGATCGCTGCGGCTCCTGCCTCGGTGGCGATCTGGTCGAGGTTGGTTACGCGGCTGCGCTGGCGGTTGTAGACGGCGACGGCGACGTTGATGGCGCGGTCGATCTCGCGGCGGACGCGAGCGTCGACGGTGACGGGGCGCTCGGCGGGTGCGCCGTGGTTGCGGTCGACCTGCTGGGCGATGTCCTGGTGGGCGGTGGCCTCGATCTGCTCGGTGAGCCAGTCACTGGCCACGAGCGGGGTGACGCCGTAGTGGCGCATCTCGGCGTAGGCGGCGGCGATCCCCTCGGCGCCGGGGACGGTGAACGTGGGCGACGTGAGCATGGTCGCTCCTTTCGGGTTCGGGGTGAGTGGCCTTGTGGCCTGCTCTGCTTCTAGTGTACACGCATCATGCGTGTATGGTACGTCTATGGCGCGTTAATGTGCTCTCACCTGCGGGTTTTTCGCGCCACCGCCTCGGCTGTGCCGTTCGCGCAGGGCCCCCCTTTCCCTGACACCTGCCGATCGTGTGGGCCGCGAACCGGAGTCAAGAGAGGGCACCCGGACGGACGCGGGGAATCTGCGGCGAAATAAGCGAGCGCAGCGAGCGCGTCGCA
>NZ_JAALEA010000534.1 GCF_014145145.1 Dietzia cercidiphylli | reverse complement strand
GCCGGGCGACGGCGAAGCCGGCGCCGACCTTGACGCAGGGAGCGGAACACAAAGACTCGCAGTGGCAGGGAAAGAGGGCCACCCACCGGTTCGCCCCACCACCGGGCAGTGCCGGCGTCCACGGCCAGGGATCTACGCCTCGGGAGTCTGCGGGCGGTGTTGCACGCGGGAGCTGGCCCCAGTCGACCCGCGGCGGCCGGGCAGATAGTGCTCTTAGGTGGTGACGGGCAGTGCTTCGGATCGGATGCTGATGCCGATGTTGCGGGCTTTGGCGCCGCTGAGTTGGGGGTGGTTCTGGCCGTGGCTGTCGGTGTAGATGGTGGCGGCCAGGTCGTGTTCGTCGGCGTCGATGATGACGTCGTCGCCGATGGTGAGGCTGGTGTGGGCGTTCTCGGCGAGTTGTTTGCGTAGCTCGACGTCGTAGACGACCTCGCCGGTGAAGGTGCGGGCGGTGGGGTTGTAGGCGCGGTGTCGCACTTTGATGGTGAGCACGCTGCTGCCGGATTTGAGCTGGTTGAGGGTGCCGATTTCGATGACGTTGCCGTCGATGACCATGGCTGGTCCTTTCGAGTGTGGGGTGACTGTTCGTCTGCGACTCAGCTTAGCTGGGCCCGTACCTGGTGGTGATTGTCCTGATGTGTTCAGGCCGGTAGCCGCACCACTGGAGTTCTGGGGTGATGATGACTGGCAGGGCGGTCACCCAGTCCTGCTCGGTGAGTCCCTCGAGTGCGTCCGGGTCTTCGTCGATGTCCACGTACAAGAACGCAACACCGGCTTGATCCAGGAGCTTTTTGGTCCTTATGCACGGCGGACAGGACTCGCGTCCGTAGAGCGTGACGAGCAAGCCGGTCATGGCTGGGACAGCACCCCCGACGTAGTCGTAGTGCGGCACTCGGACAGTTCAGGAGAGGCCGTGTGCATGGGGCAAGAGTACGACCGCTCGGAGTCAGTGGACGCTGGTGACATCACAGTGGGGGAGCAGACCGAGGGGCGTGGCTAGGCCGGCGCTCTCGCGCTGGCGTCGCGGCGGTCGGGCCCACCGGAGGGGAGTGGCGACCGCGGGGGGCTGCTCGACGAGGAGGACGAGGATGGGTGCGGTGCCGCGGAGCAGGGTGTGGGCGAGGGCGCTGCCCGCGAGCCTCAGCGTGAGTGAGACGTGCGCGAAGAACGTGGAGCCCGCGGAGAGTCCGCGCTGTCTCTGCGTGGCTCTCGGCGTGCCAGCAGGCGCGCTCACCGCAGATGCGGGCGGCCAGCTCCTGGGCCCTCGTCAGCGCACCTGTACGACGGGACGCGGCGTCCAGGTCCAGAGTGGAGGCGGCGGACCAGAGCGTTCCGCGGCCGGTGCCCGCCCGGGTAGCGAGCCCGGCGTCCTCGAGCTGCCGGAGGAGGTGGAGGACCCCGTGGGTGGCGTCCCCGGGAGGGAGGCCCAGGAGAGCAGCGAGTTGGCGGGTGGGGGAGGCGGGGTGGCGTAGCAGGGTGAGGAGGGTTCGCCGGCTGGTGTGGCGGAGGAGTCCCCAGAGGGGGTGCTGCAAGGGCACCGCAGGGCTTGTGACGTCATGGTCGGTTTCCCCCCGGTAAGTGGTCGCGGGGACCGCGAGGTCATACCGGGTGGCTTCCCGCGGGGTGGTGGAGCTCCACGGGTGGCTCACGACAAGCAGCCCTCGCTTAACCAGGGCCGCGAGCCTGTCGGACGCTGCGCCGTCGGACAGGTGGAGTGCGAGCTGCAGATCTCGGCGAGCGATCGGCCGGCTCGCCAGTCCGTACCCGTCGCTGAACCGGTCGATGACCACGGCGGCAGCTGCCTGGAGGTCGGCATCACCCCACCAGCGGATCTCCTCGCGTGCTGCGTCGAGGGTGCGGCGGTCTGACTCGGGGATCTCAGGGCGGAATGCTCGCGCACGCCGAGCGATCGCAGCCCAGTGCTGCCGACAGGCGGACCAGTCAGAAGTCCGGTCGTCCCGGCGGGACACCTCGTCACGTTGACGAAACTTCCCGAAAGCAGCAGTGCGCTGGTACCACCACAGCGCGGCGGTCGCCGAGCGGATGCCGTGACGCCAAAGAACCCACGCGGCGTCCGTGGCGGCCGCTGACCGGTCGCGGCGGGTGTCGTCGTTGAGGATCGCCCAATCCTCGGGCGTGAACTGTGCGCGCCGGCGCCACGCTCGAGGTGCTTCGGTCACCAGGCGCGTGCCGTCGTCAACCGGCAACGGCAGGGGAATGGCTGAGGGAGCCGGCTGTCGACGACGCAGCCGCTGTGGCGCGGATCCCCGCGCGTCGCGAGGAAGCGATGCCTGGACAGCTCGGATTACCGTGCGAACGTCAGTCGCTTTCCCGGTCTCGAGGTCGACGAGCTGCGCGGGACGCCCCTCGGGTTTGAGGCTTACGCTGCCCGGCAGTCGAATGGCCTTGCCCTCACGGTGGTCGATCGCCGCGGCCGGCAGCCGATGGTGCTCACGGATGAGAGCGACACGTCGCAGGAGCTCGTCGCGGCCGTGCCTGGTCGCCGGAATACACCAGAGGTGGAGACAGTCGTCGCGCCCGGAGGCGACCGCGGCGACGACCACGGTCGCAGTATCCGCAGCCGCCTGACGAATCTCGGGGACTACTAGTTCGGCGCACTCGTCGATGTCGAGGGCGACCAGCTCTGGACGTGGCTGGGCGACGATGGCCCATGTTGCGGCTTCAGTGCCGAGGCGAGCGCGGCGCACGAGCTGGTCGGCGTTGCCGCTACCGACCTGGATCGCTTGGTTGTCGCCCTGGGTCGGAGCGAGAGCCCATGCGCGGACGGTTGAGTCCGCCAGGAGAGCTGCGAGCTCCGCGAGGGCCGCAGTATCGACGACGGTAATGGTGGTTGGAGGGTCTGGCTCAGTCGAGACGAGTTCCGGCGCGGCGGTGCTGGACACGTCCACAGGGTGTGAGCTACCCTCAGAACAGCTTCGCACGCAGTTCTGCCTTTCAGGTGGGGCACCAAAAACCGGTTCGAGCTGGTAACTCTTTCCGGTCACACTCTCAAGATCGCCCTTCGGTTGCCTCCGGGGGGCGATCGCTTTTGTGTGGGTGCGCTATGCAGTTGATCGTGTGCGCGTGTTCTGTGCGCTAAGCGATGTCTGCGAGCGGCGGCTCCTCTAATTGGTGGCGTGGGAACAGGGCATCAGCGGGGGTCTCTCGGATCTCGTCAGTCCGGCCGACGTGCGCGGCCAGGACATCTGCGACGTACTGGGATACCGATGTGCCAGCGTCGGCAGCCCGACGCTGAACCTCATCGTGGACGTCGCGCGCGAGACGCGTACCGACGAGTCGTCGATCACCCTTGTGTGGCTGTGCCATGACCGCATTCCTACCGGTATCTGTAACTGTTATGGCGGACGACACGCCGCTGATGGCCATGGCGACACTATAAACCGGTGTCGGCGTTTCTCGCATACCCTGCTTGGGTGCGAATCTTCATTGACACTGACTGCGGCGTTGACGACGCCCTGGCCCTGGCCGTGCTGGTGAGCCGTCCCGAGGTCGAGATCATCGGCGTGACCACGACTTCGGGGAACACCTCAGCCGTGCAAGCGGCGAAGAATGTTGCCGACGTGCTCGCGGTGATGCGACACCATATACCGGTGATTGCCGGTCCTGTGCCGGGTCCCACCTTCACGCCCCGCCTGGTCCACGGCCCTGATGGGCTGGGCGGCCACGGTTCAAGGCCGGATCGACCAGGCGATCCGCACGCCGCGCCCAAGGCGATCCTCGAGTTCTGCGAATCGGCGGGGTCGGAGGATGTCCTGCTCTGTCTAGGTCCGATGACCAATCTAGCTGCGGCAAAGCCGCAATCGAGCCCGCGCATTGTTGCTGTCGGTGGCGCCGGCATCGTCGGAGAGTCGGACCCGGGCCGAGATCCCAACTCGGAGGTAGACATTGCCGCGAGTACATGGGTCGTCGAGAATCTCGGCGTGGATTGGGTGACGATCAACGCTGGGGAGCACATATGGCTCAGAGAGTCGGAGTTCGGTTCGACCACGGCCAGCGGGCGCTTTCAGCGGTCGATTCACGAGGCCTACGGGTGGCATTGTGCGCAGCGGGCAGGGCGGCAGGTGTGGTCTCCGTCGGCTTACGACACGATTGCCGCTCTTGCTGCGGTCGGATCTGAGTTGGGGAAATGGGAGTGGGTGACCCCCACCTTCGTCGGCTCCTCAATGTGGGGAACGCCAGGGGGCGATCACCGGATGCTGACGGTTCCAGCCGATGAGTCCTGTGCTGGGGTCGTTCGGTCCGCCGTATCGAAAGCGCTGGCATGAACAGACGCGAGCTGTTCATGGCTCGTCGTCGAGCGCGGCGGGCACTGCGCGGCATTCGCTGCGCGCGGCCGTGGACTCGAGAGTCCTTGCTGGGGGAGATCTCTCGACAGCGGGGGAGACCCGTGACAGTCGAGCAGATGGAGGGAGCGCTGAGTACGGAGGCGTGCGGCCTGCTGGTCCAGTTCGATTCTGCGGACCACATCATTCTTGGTGCCGGCACACCGCAGTGGCACCAAGACGCCGTGACGGCCCACGAGATCGCCCACCTGCTCCTGGGGCATCGGGGAGACCTCGCCACGCCGGACGCGGCCCACGGAATGGACGCGTACTTTCCGGATCTGGACTTGAGCGAGGTTCACCGCCTGCTTAAACGCGAGAACCACTCTTCGCTAGAGGAGTACGAAGCGGAGTTCCTCGGCACACTCATCCTTGCGCGTATGACCACCGGGATCGAGGTCGAGAGGCAGTTGCGCCAAGCCCAGGAAACGTCTGGTGGGCGGGAGCTATGGCGCGCCTTTGGGGTGGATAACCATGCGTAATCTGCTGCCAGCCTGGCTCGATTTCACGCTACTTGCGATCACCTGGGCGGCGATCTTGTGGCGGGTGTACACGGCACGCAGCGGTGGAGCACCCCGGCGAATAACCGAATCACTGGCCGCGGGGGCTGTGGCCCTGACATTGAAGGTGGGCCCGATCTACGACGTCGTTGAACCGCTCCTTGGGGCAGCGATCCTGCGCGCACTAATTCATGGAGCGTGCCTCGTGGCGGTGGCTGGCGTGATCTTGCTCTGGTTTGCCACGCAGGGCGACGTCAAACACCCACGGCTGGTGCCTGTCCTCTACGCCATTAGCGGCGGGCTGACGGTGCTACTGGTCATCACTGCCGCTGTAGCCCCACGCGCCGGTGACCAAATGGAGTCTGCTCCAAGCGGCTGGGCGTTGTGGTACTTCGCCATCTTCTGTCTTCCCACGTTGGTCGGATTGTTTCTGCTGGTCAAACAGCTCATCGGCTCCTGGGGACTAAGCCGGTCGCGGCTAGTCGGCGCGGTGGTGACGCTGGTCTACGCCTTCCTGGTCATCGACAACTTCACCGTGTTTGTGGCCGTGGGGTTCAGCGCTCTTCGAGATGATCACAGTCTCCTAGACGGCCGCGGTGTACCAAATGGGGTCGTCTTCGCAGTTCTTCTGACAATTGGTGCCGTCATTTCGGCACTGGTGGCCAACCGTGGAGCGGAAGATAGCTGGGTCGATCCGATGACGGCTATGTGGCTGGACCTGAGAACGGCGTGCCCTGAGGTGGCTCTCAGTGATCCGTGGAGTCTGCGCGGCAAGGAGCAGCGCCTCCGAGCCATCGTGGAGAGCGTCGACGCTCTTGCTCATCTGGCGCCCCTGGTGAACGACCGTCATATGCGCGCAGCTCGCAAAGTAAGCGCCGAACCTCCGGCACTGGTCCTCGCACTCGCAATTCAGGACGCGGCGATGCAGCGCGACAGGCGAACAGACCACCTCGGTGACGAGGGTCTGCTTGCCGTCGACGCCGTCGGCCAGGCGGGGGAGCTGTCGGTGCAGTGGCAGCGAGCCAAGCAACTACGACACACGGCGGGACACGGCAGCGAGAAGGGCTTTTCGCGTGGTGTCGACCGGTTTGCCCCGCAGTCGGACTGACCTTGCACCTGCATTCACCAGGTGCCTGAGCAGCTCCAGCTGCTCATGAATATTCTCGTCCCCATCGCTGAGGTAGCGACCGGGGACCTTGAAGAACGCAGCGACAGCCTCGCATTGGGCTTCGGTGAGCACTGTCTTCCCCGCGAGAACGTCTCCCAACAGCTCGGGAGTAACGCCAACCGTCGGTGGCGTGTGCGCAGCAATTTCCTCGACGGTGCGGATCCCGCCAGAGGGGTCACGCCATACACACATGAGTTGCTGAAGTCGGTCCGCTTGCGTCATGCGTCCTCCCCGCGATCACGTTTGGCGTCCGGCATCGCCAGCCATCTACGCAGCGCAGCGCCTTCGTCGAGTTCGGAGTCCGCACGCTCGGCCAGCAGCGGAGCTACTGCGTCAACGACAATATCGCTACCAAGTCCGTGGGTATTCGCGGCCAGTAACTCCGTGATGAACTGACCATATAGCGGGGCCACAGCCTGGGCGAGGTCCTCGATAGCCTCGACCAGGTCGGAATCCTGGGCGCGGTCACTGGAAAGCTGCTGTAACCGGAATGTGGCGGCGGTGAGAGCAGCGACCTCGCCGTGGGAGATCGTGACCCCCGACGGTGCAAACTGCACTTCCGCCGTCTCTCGGGGAGTGGGAGTGCCTCCTTCAAGAGTGCTCGCAGCGCTACCGATCGTCCACTCCAGCGACCGGTCAAGAGCGTCGAGGATCTCGGGGGTTATCACCTCGGTGTCTCCGCGTTCGATTCTCACCATGATGGGCGCCCGCGGGCCGCCCCGGTCCCGGACTTGAATCAGGTTGAGCGAGAGCTCGGCGCGCCTCTTCCGTACCGCGTCGGCAAGTCGAGCTGTCATGTCCACAAGCCTAGGCCGGACACCTGTCAAGTTCGTTGTGGACAGGCCCAAAAGCAGTTAACCGCCCTGCCCGCCCTCACCTGCGGCAGCGATGACCTCGTCCGGGGTGATTCCCAGAGCATCAGCGAGATGGGGAACACTATGCGCCGCCAAGGGGCTGTCTCCACGCTCAATCGCCCCATAATGCGAGGTGGAGAGGCCAGCGCGTCGCGCGGCTTCACCTTGGGTCAAGGCTCGGAGCACACGCCAGTCAGCGAGAGTTCTGCCGGTATCGGGAATGTCGACCAGGTCGGCAACGGTAACGGTGCTCGAGAGCGCCGCACTCAACAGTTCTGCCAACCGGCCCAACATATCCGCCTGAGGGATCTTCCGACCCCGCTCCCAAGCACGGACTGAGCCCGAACTCACCCCCAGTGCATCACCCAGCGCAGCCTGCGAAAGACCCGCACTGCGACGCAAATCGACAAGAACCTCGGGGGAGAAGGCATGGGCTGAGGCCCTTCCCATGTGCACTCCTCCGTCGCCGTCCTGATGTTTCCCCACGACTTTACGGTTGCGTCCTATAGTGACGTTGACATGCGCCCCGGAGGGGTTAGGGTGTCACTATAAAACGGCGACAGGGGTAGGCCATGCACCATTCTCGGACCGCGCTCAGGGGAGCGCTCATCGGAACCACCGCAGCGATTGTCGCGTTCGGAGGCGTCACCCTCGCCCTGGCCGGCACGCAGGCAGGTGTCACCGAGGCTCAGAAGCCAGCGAAGGCGACGACGGCTCAGGCCGGGGTCGTGGAGGGTCAGGCGTCGACCACTCGGGCCACGGCTCGTGCGACACCCGCTCCCGCAACAGCGCGGGCGAAGCCGGTGGCGCAGCAAGCCGGCATTTCCGCCGCCACCGAGGTCAAGAAGGCGAAGAAGGAAGACAATCCCGACCCTCGTCGAGAGCGAGCATCGGAGGCTGCCACCCCGGAGGCTCCCGCGGTCCAGCAGGCGGAGGCGCCGGCGCCGGCGGTCGCGCCCGTGCAGCAGGCTCCAGCTCCGGTGCGTCAGGTGCCCGTGCAGCAGGCCCCGGCACCGGTGCGTCAGGCACCCGTGC
>NZ_JAALEA010000533.1 GCF_014145145.1 Dietzia cercidiphylli | reverse complement strand
CCTCGCGTGGTCGCGGGCGCGGAGCGTCCTCCGACGGCGGCCAGAACGGTGGCGGTCAGAACAGCGGCGGCCAGAACGGCGGCAACCAGGGTGGCGGTCAGAACGGCGGCGGCCGGGGCCGTGGTGGCCGGGGCCGCGGCCGTGGTAACGGGACCACCTCCACCGCCGAGTTCGGCGGCGTCAAGACCATGCAGGGCGGGGACATGACGGTCCGGCTGCCCAGCCCGCCCAAGCCGCGCAAGGGTGCGATGCGTCTGGTCGCGCTCGGCGGGATCACGGAGATCGGCCGCAACATGATGACCTTCGAGTACGACTCGAAGCTTCTGATCGTGGACTGCGGTGTCCTGTTCCCGAGTTCGACGGAGCCCGGAGTCGACCTGATCCTCCCGGACTTCGGTCACATCGAGGACCGACTCGACCAGGTCGAGGCGCTCGTTCTCACGCACGCCCACGAGGACCACATCGGTGCGATCCCGTTCCTTCTCAAACTGCGCCCGAACATCCCTGTCGTGGGATCCAGGTTCACCCTGGCCCTGGTGGCGGCCAAGTGCCGGGAGCACCGGATCAAGCCGGTCTTCCAGCAGGTCGACGAGTCGAGCGTGAGTTCGTTCGGCCCGTTCGAGGTCCGCTACTTCGACGTCAACCACTCGATCCCCGAGTGCCTGGGCGTTGTCGTCCGTGCGGGCGGCAACTCCGTGATGATGTCGGGCGACATCAAGCTCGACCAGCTTCCCACCGACAAGCGGCCCACCGACCTGGCCAAGATGGCGCGGTTCGGCGACGAGGGTATCGACCTGCTGCTGTTGGACTCCACCAACGCCACCACCCCGGGAGTCAGCCGCTCGGAGTCCGAGGTCGGCCCCGCTCTCCAGCGGCTCATCAGCGACGCCCGCAGACTCGTCGTGGTGGCCTGCTTCGCCTCCAACGTCTACCGCGTGCAGTCCGTCATCGCGGCCGCCGAGGCCTGCGGCCGGAAGGTCGCGCTCACCGGTCGGTCCATGATCCGGAACATGGAGATCGCGCTCGAACTGGGTCTGCTCACGGACCCGAAGGGCGTTCTGATCGACATGGACGCCGCGGCGAAGCTCCCCTCCGAGAAGGTCCTCGTGATGACCACCGGGACCCAGGGGGAGTCGATGGCCGGGTTGTCCCGGATGGCCCGCCGCGAGCACCGGCAGATCAACCTCTCCGAGGGCGACACCGTCCTGTTCTCCTCGTCGATCGTCCCGGGCAACGAGGAGCCGGTCTTCAGCGTGCAGAACAGTCTGTCCCAGATGGGCGTGAACGTGGTGACCAGCCGCGATGCCAACATCCACGTCTCCGGACACGGGGACGCGGGCGAGCTGCTCTTCGTCTACAACGCCGTTCGGCCGAAGAACGCCATGCCCGTCCACGGAGAGTGGCGGCACCTGCGGGCCAACCGGGCCCTGGCGGTCGCGACCGGCGTGCCGGCGGAGAACGTGGTGCTCGCACAGAACGGCGTCGTGGTGGACCTCGTCGACGGCAAGGCGACCACCGTCGGTCAGATCCCGGTCGGCCACCTGTACGTGGACGGTCTGTCCACCGGCGACGTCGGCGACACCGTGCTGGCGGACCGCACCGCGCTGTCCGAGGACGGCTTCATCGTCGCCACGGTGGTGGTGGACCCCCGCACCGGTCGACCGGTGAGCAAGCCCCAGATCATCGCCAAGGGATTCACCGACGAGCCGGGCGCGTTGGCGCCGGTCGTCGAGCTGGTCGAGAACGCACTGTGGGACCTGGCAGGGGAGGGTGAGACCGACCCCTACCGACTCGCGCAGGCGGTCCGCCGCACCGTGGGCACCTGGGTCTCCGACAAGTGGCGTCGCAAGCCCATGATCGTGCCCACCGTCATCACCTCCGTGGCAGCGCAGGACTGAGTCCGGTGAACCCCGACCGGCGGACACTGGCGCAGCGGGAGCGCAGCGCTCTCGTCGAGACGATGCGCGCCGCCGGGCCGGAGGCACCGACGCTGTGCGCCGGGTGGACGACCCGGGATCTCGCGGCGCACCTGGTCGTGCGGGAGGCACGCCCCGACGCCGCCGCGGGAATCGTCCTGCCGGCGCTCGCCTCGCGGATGGAGGAACTGCGCCTCCGTGAGGCCGAGCGTCCGTGGGACGAACTGCTCGAGAAGATCGCGGCGGGTGCGCCGTGGTACTCGCCGCTCCGCTACGCAGACCGGCTGGCCAACGCCGCGGAGTACCTCGTCCACCACGAGGACGTCCGCCGGGCCGGTGGCGAATGGACGACGCGGGAGTTCGACGTCGAGGACCTCGATCGCATCTGGGCGCTGGGCACCACGGTGGCCAGGACGTTCCTCCGTCGGGTGTCCGCCCGGGTCGACCTGCGCACCCCACCGGGGATCACGTTGACCAAGTCCGGTGCGGTGTCCACGGGCGCCGCGTTGGCCCCGATGGTCAGTGTGACGGCCGCCCCCGTCGAGTTGATCCTGTGGGCGTTCGGCAGGGACGCGGTGGACGTGGACATCTCCGGAGCCCATGGGGGCATCGACGCGGTCCGGGCGGTACCGAGGGGCTTCTGACCGACCCCGGCCCGTGTGGCTGCTGTTACCAATGGGGTCCGAGAAGATAGAGTGACCCCCATGGCACCCAGCTCGAACACGCGATCCACCCGTGCCCCCGGTGGACGACGCCCGGCCTCGAAGTCCGGCGCACAGCGATCCA
>NZ_JAALEA010000532.1 GCF_014145145.1 Dietzia cercidiphylli | reverse complement strand
GCGGCGCCGTCGTCTCCACCCCGAAGTCGGGCACCCGCGGCGGTTCCCGCGCGGTCACCCCACCTCCGGAGCGGACGTCCGGTGCCTTCGGTGCCGTCGGGCGCGGTCTGCGTGGCGGGTGGTCGGGTGTGGCGAAGGGGGTCGGTCACGGGGTGCGCGGGCTGCGAGGCGGAACCGACGACGAGCGCGTGGCACCACCGCACCGTCGTGACGGGCTCGGGTTGATCCTCGTCGGCATCGCGATCGTCTTCGCGGGAGCGGTGTGGTTCGGTGCGGCGGGGCCGGTGGGGGAGTGGTTCGACACCGGGATCCGCACCGTGGTGGGGACGCCGGGTGCCCTCCTGCCGTTGCTGCTCGGGGTCTGGGGCGTCCTCGTGATGGCGCGGGAGCCACGACCCGACGTCCAGTCCAGGTGGGTGGTCGGGACCACCGTGACCTCACTGGGTGTGCTGGGTCTCTGGCATCTGGGATCAGGGTCGCCCTCGGACCCGGAGGGGGTCCGTGGGGGAGCCGGCGTCCTCGGGAGGATCGTCGGGGGCACGCTCGAGGCGGGTCTGTCCGTCTTCGTCGCCGTCCCGCTCCTCGTGTTGCTCGTGGCGTTCGGAGTGCTGGTGCTGGTGGGACGCCCGGCGAGGGAGATCCCCGGCATCGTGCGCGGATTCTTCGGCTGGGACGGGAGCGGGGACATCGTCGACCACGAGGACCCCGCAGCGGACTGGGACGACCCGGACGCCACCACCGCCTACCCGATCGCCGAGACCGGGACACCGGTCGACCGGGAGCGGACCGCACCGAGACGTCCGGCTCGCCGCCGGGTGGCCGCCTGGTCGGACACCCCGACCACCGGGGAGACGTTCGAGATGCCGGCGGCCGCAGGGGCGTCGGCGGACCCGGCCGACGGGCCGGATGACGCCCCCGTCGAG
>NZ_JAALEA010000531.1 GCF_014145145.1 Dietzia cercidiphylli | reverse complement strand
CTCGCGGTGAGCGGCCGCGCGCAGGCCGCCGAGGCCGCCGGGGACGACTCAGCCGGTGCCCTGTCGGCGGGCCGTGGCACCGGCTGACGGGCCGTGGATATGCTGACCGGCATGGCCAAGGACATAGTCCCGATCGAGCTCGGTCTCCCTGAGGGAGACGTCACGACCCTCTGGGCGCCCAGTTGGCGGGAGGACAACGACGACTGGGAGGCGTTCCTCGGCCTCGACGAGGACCTCTACGCGTTCGATTCGACCGCCGAACTCCTGGCCCTGGTCCGGAGCGGCGCGCAACATGATCTGCAGGACCACCCGTCCTGGGACGAGTTCGCGACCTCCGACGTGCTGGCGTTCCGCGCCGCGGACGAGAACTGCTACGACCTCGTCGGCGTCCTCGAACTCCTCGGCGAGAACCCCACGGAGTCCTCGGTCGACGAGATCGACCAGTCCTTCACCATCGCCCGCTCGATCGGCGAGGTGTGCGAGTTGGACACCGTCACCAAGTTCTTCAACGGCAACCCGATCCTCGCCGCCGTCACCCGCGGGATGGACGAGTTCTACGGGCGGGACGGGTTGAAGCTGTGGAAGTCCATCCGGAAGACCGTCGCCAAGGGCTGGGACGACGTGCTCGACGCGATCCAGGACGTCATGACCACCCCCGAGGTCCCGCGCGCCGAGGTCGATCGCGCCCGAGCGGACCTGGAGGCCGCTGAGGCCGCGCTCCCCGAGCCCGCGCCCGAGCCCGAGGCCGCCCCCACCGGGTACCCGGAGGGTTCGCTGTGGGAGACGGTCGGGATCGACCCCGTGAAGATCATCTTCGCCGATCAGGAGTACCTGAGCCTGCGCTGCTATCTCGGCGATCGGCCGGTGTTCCTCGGCGACGGCGACCAGGCGTACGTGTTCACCAGCGCCCGCGGCCTGTCCCGGTACCTGGCGGACAACGACGACGAGACGCTCAGCCACGTGGCGACCTACGAGCGCGTCAAACTCGCGGCGATCGACGGCAGCCTGGACATCCACGTGACCGAGGACAACACCTACGTCCTCGCCGGCCTCGACCGCGACATCGAGGTCGGCCCCGGGATGGTCGACTCCGGTCAGCTCGCGCTCGCGGTGGAGCTGGTCACCGACCTCGCGAACTACGTGGGCGACTCCGACCTCGAGTCCGCGGTCACCGGCCGCGGGACCTCCTTGCGCCGGTTCCTGCACTACGTCCTCAACCCGGACGACGCCAGGCTGCTCGAGCCCAGTGCGCCGTTCGACGACGAGGCCGGCGAATGGCGCGACCTGGTCGACGACGTCGAACGCCTGATGACCACCCCCGACATCGCCTAACCTCACCTCGCCTCACCTCACCTCGCGTCGCCT
>NZ_JAALEA010000530.1 GCF_014145145.1 Dietzia cercidiphylli | reverse complement strand
GTCAGCGGCCGTGTCAGCGGCCGTGTCAGCGGCCTACTTGGGTCGTGCTTCACGCGACTCGCTGGTGCGACACGCTTGCGAGACGCCCGGCCCGGGGTGGAGCGTTGATTGGGCCGAGCCTAGGTGTGTCGCAGCAGAGGATCGTCAAACGAGATGCTGGCAGTATCGTTCCCACCGAGAAGTGGGGTGCCTCTCCAGAATGGGCGAGCAAGACCCTTCGGATGGCGGGCGGCGTATCTGGTGAGTGCCGCGTCCTTAAGCAGCGGACCTCGGGGAGGGCGGTGAGTGGTCGTTGTGGCTTGTCATGTTCCGAAGCACTTCATGGCCAACAGCCGGCTCGTGATCGACACCAAGGGCTCCAGGAGGAGAATCATGGTGTTTATCTAGGGTGTGTCTCCCAATCGGCGTAGCCAGGTGAGAATTGCACAGAGGGTGACGGCGGCGCGGTAGGTGATCGCGAGTTTGTCGTAGCGGGTGGCCAGTGCTCGCCATTGCTTAGCCAGAGCGAAGGAACGCTCGACGACGTTTCGGTTTTTGTAGAGGCCAGTGTCGAGTTTTGGGGGTCGGCCACCGCGGCTGCCGCGGCGTTCGCGAGCGGCGATGGTGTCGCTTTTCTCCGGGATGACAGCGGCGATACCGCGACTGCGGAGCTGGCGGCGGATCGTGCCGGACGAGTAGGCCTTGTCTGCGATCACCGCGTCGGGGCGGGTGCGGGGTCGGCCCTTGCCGTGGCGTGGGACGTGGATGTCGGCCAGGACTTCGGCCAGCATCGCGCCGTCGTTTCGTTGCCCACCGGTGATCACGTTCGCCAGCGGTCGGCCGCGGCCGTCGACGGCACTGTGAATCTTGGTGGTCAGCCCTCCTCGCGAGCGGCCGATGCCGTGACCTGCGGGTTCACAGTCCCGGAAGGGCCGGTTCTTGTGATTCGACCCTGCCCCCTGTGTCCTGCTCAGGGCGCGTTGTATTTGTGCTGTGCTGATGAGCGCGGCAGATGGTGGCGTCGACCGAGACGTTCCAGTCGATCTTTCCGGCCGCGTCGGCATCGGCCAGGATCACGTGCAGGATGCGATCCCAGGTCCCGTCCCGGGCGTAGCGGGCGTGACGCTTCCACACGGTCTGCCACGCACCGAACTCCTCGCGGGGTAGGTCCCGCCAGGGAATACCTGCTCGGTAGCGGTAGATGATCCCCTCGACGACCTTGCGATTGTCGCGAAACGGATGCCCCTGCCGCCCTTCATTGGAGGGCAGCAGGGGCTCTATCCGCTCCCACTGCTCGTCGGTGAACTGGCGAAATCGTGACTTCGTCTGTCCCATACGGCCACGGTCTCGCGGGTCACCGCTCAGCTATGGTCAAGCCCCTGGTAGTGGTGTAACTGGTTTTTGATCCTTCGTTGGTGATCAGGCGGGTAGTTGCATCAGTTCATCGGTGCTCACCTCCGTGGTCGAGCTGGTGCCGGTGTCGGTGGTCAGGCCAGGGCCAGGCATTCCCGCCCCAGCAGAGGCTCGAACAACCCGCGGTGGGCGCCACGAACCTTTCGCCGAACCCAGAAATCTCAAGCCCCACCCTCCGCGCGACGGCCAACCGGACCCTCACGCACACCGGGCGTGCCAGGATCGCAGCTTGTTCAGCAGTCTCCTAGGTGGACGCTTTCTGCGCGGTGGTCTCAGGCTCAGACTCGTTCGAACACGGCGGCCAGGCCTTGACCGCCTCCGATGCACATCGTCTCCAGGCCCCACTGGACGTCGCGGCGCACCATCTCGTGCGAGAGGGTGGCGAGCATCCGGGCGCCGGTCGCCCCGACGGGGTGTCCGAGCGAGATCCCGGAGCCGTGTGGGTTGAGATGCGGTGAGGCGGGGTCGATGTCCCACTCCCGCATGACGGACAGGGCCTGGGCCGCGAACGCCTCGTTGAGTTCGATCACGCCCATGTCCTCGAGGGTCAGCCCCAGACGGTCGAGCGCCTTGGCGGTGGCGGGGACGGGGCCGATCCCCATGGTCTCCGGAGCGACCCCCGCGACCGCCCACGAGGCCAGGCGCACGAGTGGCGTCAGCCCGAGGGTGGCCGCCCTGTCTGCGGTGGTGACGACGCACATCGCGGCGCCGTCGTTCTGCCCGGAGGCGTTGCCGGCGGTGACGGTGGCCTCGGGGTCGGTGCGGCCCATGATCGCCCGGAGGCCGGAGAGGGCCTCGACAGTGGTGTCCGCGCGCGGGTGCTCGTCGGTGTCGACGACGAGGCCGGGACCCCTGCGCTGCGGGACGGTGACGGGAACGATCTCCTCGGCGAACACCCCGGACTCCTGGGCGGCCACGGCGCGTTGGTGGGACCGCTCGGCGAGCTGGTCCTGCTCCTCCCGGGTGATGCTGTACTCGCGGCGGAGGTTCTCGGCGGTCTCGATCATCCCGCCGTCGATCACGTGGGAGCGGCCGCCCACCGTGGTGCGGGCGCGGCCGAGGCGGTCGACCAGCGAGACGCCGTCGCCCTTGATGCCCCAGCGGGGTGAGGGGGTGGCGTAGAACTCGACCTGGCTCATCGATTCGACACCGCCGGCCACCACGACGTCCACGCCGCCGGAGGCCACCTGGAGCGCGCCGGTGATGACGGCCTGCAGGCCGGATCCGCAGCGGCGGTCCAGCTGCATGCCGGGCACGTCGATGCCGAGCGGGGAGTCGAGCGCGGCGATCCGGCCGATGGCCGGGCCCTCGCCGCCGGGGGAGCCCTGGCCGAGGATCACGTCGTCGACGTCGGCCCCGGTCAGCCCGGTGCGCTCGACGAGCGCGGTGAGCAGGGTGGTGGCCAGGGTGCTCGCGTCGAGATCGCGGAACACGCCGCCGAAGCGGCCGACCG
>NZ_JAALEA010000529.1 GCF_014145145.1 Dietzia cercidiphylli | reverse complement strand
GGCGGCATGGTGGGGGGCGGCATGGTGGGGGGCGGCATGGTGGGCCCCGACCATCGGGGCTGCCCTCGGACTGTCCCTCTACGCTGCTGCCGCGGGCTTCGCACGCCACGCCGTCCGCCGCCTCGGCGGGGTCAACGGCGACGTCCTGGGGGCGGGGATCGAGGCGGGCACGGCCGCAGCGCTGGTCATCGCCGTCATCCTGGCCTGACACCCGTCACGGAAAGACCCGCGCGTCAACGAGAAGACCGTTCCGCACACCCCCTACTCGAGAAACGTGTGCGGAACGCTCTTGGCGATGGAATCGGGCCGGACGCGGGACCGGACGCGAGGCCGGACGCGAGGCCGGTCAGGCGAGCGTGGTCATCCAGCCGAAGGTGTCCTCGACGGACCCACGCTGGATCCCGGTGAGGGTCTCGCGCAGACGCATGGTGATCTCGCCGGGCCCGCCGTCGCCGACCGTGTACCCGCCCTCGGCGTGCTTGACCGAGCCCACCGGGGTGATCACGGCGGCGGTCCCGCAGGCGAACACCTCGGTGACCGCCCCGGAGGCGACCCCGGACTCCCACTCCTCCACCGAGACCTTCCGCTCGGTCACCGGGTAGCCGAGATGGCGCGCCAGCCGGATGAGGCTGTCGCGGGTCACGCCGGGCAGCAACGAGCCGGACAGTTCGGGGGTCACGATCTCGGCGGAGTCGCCGGAGCCGAGGACGAAGAACAGGTTCATCCCGCCCATCTCCTCCACGTACTTCCGCTCGATCGCGTCGAGCCAGACCACCTGGTCGCATCCCTTGGCCGCGGCCTGCTCCTGGGCGCGCAGCGAGGCGGCGTAGTTGCCGCCGAACTTGGCGGCGCCGGTGCCGCCGGGGCTGGCGCGCACGTACTCGGTGCTCAGCCAGACGCTCACGGGGGCCACGCCGCGGGAGAAGTACGCGCCGGCCGGGGAAGCGATCACCGAGTAGAGGTATTCGTCGGCCGGCCGCACGCCGAGCCCGGTCTCGGTGGCGATCATGAAGGGCCGCAGGTAGAGCGCCTCCTCGCCGCCGGCGGCGGGGACCCAGTCGCGGTCGATCGCCACGATCTGCCGGAGGGACTCCATGAACAACTCCTCGGGCAGCGTCGGCATGGCCAGACGCTGCGCGGACCGGTTGAAGCGCGCCGCGTTCTGCTCCGGGCGGAAGGAGGCGATGGAGTCGTCGGCCTGCCGGTACGCCTTGAGGCCCTCGAAGATCGTCTGGGCGTAGTGGAGCACCACGGCGGAGGGGTCGATCGACAGCGGGGCGTAGGCCTCGACGGTGGGGGTACCCCAGGCCCCGTCTGAATACGGGAGGGTGACCATGTGGTCGGTGAAGTGCTTGCCGAAGCCGGGAGCGGCGAAGATGGCTTCGCGCTCGGCGGCCGTCCTCGGTGTGGCCGAGGGGCGGATGTCGAACTGGGACATGTCGTCTCGCTTAGGTGAGAAGGGGCGGGTCAGCGGGTGCGGATCTCGACGAGCGGGGGTACCGCGAGGCGGCACGGTACCTCTCGCCCCCGTACGTCGACGACGACCTCGTCGCCCTTCTTCAGGCCGGCGTCCAGCTCGACGAACGCGAGCGCGATCCCCGTCTTCAGCGTCGGCGAGAACGTGCCGGAGCTCGTGACGCCGACGTCGCGTCCGCCGGCCCGCACGGTCTGGCCGGCGCGCAGGACTCCGCGGCCCGTGACCTCGAGCGCGTACATGCGCCGGGCGGGCCCGGCCTCCTTCTGACGCAGCAGCTCGTCGCGCCCCCAGAAGGACGGCTTGTCCCAGCCGATGGCCCACGCGCAGCGGGCCTCGAGCGGGCTGAGGTCGAGGGACAGCTCGTTGCCGTGCAGCGGGTAACCGGCCTCCGTGCGCAGGGAGTCGCGGGCACCCAGCCCACACAGCGCCCCCTGGCGAGCGAGGACCTGCTCGGCCAGCGCGTCCCAGACCGGGCCGGCCTGATCCCACGCGGGCAGGACCTCGAAGCCGTACTCGCCGGTGTACCCGGTGCGGCAGACCCGGACGGGAACTCCGGACCAGTCGGCGTCGACGAAGGCCATGTAGTCCAGGTCGATGGGCAGGCCGACCGCGGTGAGGACCTCCCCGGCGAGCGGGCCCTGCACTGCGATCACGGCGCGGGAGCGGTGCTCGTCGGTGACGCTGACCTCGGGCGCCCGCTCGGCCGCCGCGGCCTGCATCCGCCGCACCACCTCGGCGGTGTTGGCGGCGTTGGGGATGAGGAAGATCTCGGAGTCGGAGACGCGGTAGGCGATGAGGTCGTCGACGACTCCCCCGGACTCGTCGCAGCACAGCGTGTACTGGGCGCTGCCGGCGGAGATCCGGTCGAGGTCGTTGGTGACGCAGGTGTTGACGAACCCGGCGGCGCCGGGGCCGGTCACGAGCGCCTTGCCCAGGTGGCTGACGTCGAACAACCCGACGGTCGTGCGGGTGGCGTGGTGCTCGGCGACGGTGCCCGAGTACTGCACGGGCATCGACCAGCCACCGAAGGGGGCGAAGGTGGCCCCGGCCTCCACGTGACGAGAGTGCAGCGGCCCCTCGTAGAGGTCCCCGGTGTCTGTCATGTGGCCACTCCTCGCGCTCTCCAGTACGGCTCCGCTCCCACGGTAGTCGATAGACTATGGTGCCCTGGCCGTGGCGGTCCCGCCACGTCATCAGGGCATCTGACACGTCCCGTACGTCCCCGCCGACCACCAGGAGTGCTTTCATGCCCACCGCGCAGTCGATCCTCACCCACAGCCCGGACCTCGCCGCGATCGAGGCCGTCACGACGCCTGTCGAGTCCGAGGTGGTGGTGGTCGGTATCGCCGCGGGCGCCGACCCCGGTGACGCCGACGGCGGTTCGGACGCGGCCCCCGTCGTCGTCGCCCCCGGTCTCGACGGCGAGGTCACCGCGGCGCTGGCCACGCTGGCCCACTCC
>NZ_JAALEA010000052.1 GCF_014145145.1 Dietzia cercidiphylli | reverse complement strand
CGACGGGGCTGTCGGCGACCACGCGGTAGGTCGCCGGGACCTGTCCGACGAGGTCGGTGAGCTGGTCCCGCATGGCTCCCTCGACGTTGGCGCGGGCGGTCTCGTCGAAGGCCACCACGCGTCCGACGGCGCGGTCGGCCGAGACCACCTCGAGCCCCGCGTCGTGGTCGCGTGCCCAGTTCGCGGCCCAGGCCACGGCCCGGCGGGCGTCCCGCGAACCGTCGTAGCCGCATACGACCGGTCCGGTGGCGGTTTCCGTCATGGCGTCCTCCTGCGGGTTCGGCGTCGCGGATCAGCCTAGTCGGCGGGTACGACGGCGTCCGGGGGGAGCAGCAGATGCGCAGCCGACATCGTTACCAAAGCGGAACCAGTCCTTTTCTGGACCAGTTCCAGAAAGTCGGCTAGGGTGAGGCCCATGACGACGCAGATGGAGGATCCGGGAGCGCTGCTCCGGACAGCCGGGTTGAGGGTCACCTCTCCCCGGTTGGCGGTCCTCGCCGTCGTCGACAGTCGTCCCCACATCGCGGCGGAGGACGTCGCGGTACTGGTCCGGGAGCGGCTGGGCGCGGTGTCCACGCAGACCGTCTACGACGCGCTGCGTGTGTGCACCGACGTCGGACTCATGCGGCGCATCGAACCGGCCGGCTCGCCGGCCCGGTACGAACGCCGCACGGGGGACAACCACCACCACCTCGTGTGCCGGCAGTGCGGCCGGATCGAGGATGTCGAATGCGCGGTGGGGCATGCGCCCTGCCTGCAGGCGGACCACGATCACGGCTTCCTGATCGACGAGGCCGAGGTCAACTACTGGGGCACATGTCCCGAATGTCAGGCGGGCCGTGCCCGGCTCGGTTAAGACTGAGACCCAGACCACATCGCCCATCACCCCACCACAACGAGGAGCACCAGACGTGACCACGCATCCCGCCGACCGCGGCGTACGCGACTTCCAGCCCAAGTCCGCCACCACCACCGACAGTGGCCAGCCGGTACCGAGCGACGAGTTCAGCGCCCGGTTGGGCGAGCTGGGTCCGCAGCCGATCCACGACTTCTACCTGATCGAGAAGCTCGCCCACTTCAACCGCGAGAACGTCCCGGAGCGTCTGCCCCACGCGAAGGGCTCGGGCGCCTTCGGCGAGTTCGTCACCACCGAGGACGTCTCGGACATCACCTGCGCAGGCCTGTTCCAGCAGGGCGTCACGACCCCCATGCTCGCCCGCTTCTCCACCGTCGCCGGCGAGAAGGGCAGCCCCGACACCTGGCGTGACCCGCGCGGCTTCGCGCTGAAGTTCTACACCGACGAGGGCAACTACGACATGGTCGGCAACAACACGCCGGTCTTCTTCGTCCGCGACGCCCTCAAGTTCCCGGACTTCATCCACTCGCAGCGCCGCAAGAACGCCTCCGGCCTGCGCAACCACGCCATGCAGTGGGACTTCTGGACCCTGAGCCCCGAGTCGACCCACCAGGTCACCTGGCTCATGGGCGACCGCGGCATCCCGGCCACCTGGCGCAACATGGACGGGTTCGGCTCGCACACCTACCAGTTCATCAACGCCGAGGGCGTGCGCCACTGGGTCAAGTTCCACTTCAAGACCAACCAGGGCATCGACTTCCTCACCCAGGACGAGGCCGACAAGCTCGCCGGTGAGAACGCCGACTACCACCGTCAGGACCTCTACGAGTCCATCGCCAAGGGCGAGTTCCCGTCGTGGGACCTGCACGTCCAGGTGATGCCCTTCGACGAGGCGGAGACCTACCGCTTCAACCCGTTCGACCTCACCAAGGTCTGGTCGCAGAAGGACTACCCGCTGCGCAAGGTCGGCACCATGACGCTGAACCGGAACCCGCAGAACCACCACGCCCAGATCGAGCAGGCGGCGTTCGCGCCGACCAACATCGTCAAGGGCATCGGCTTCTCGCCCGACAAGATGCTCCTCGGCCGTGTCTTCGCGTACCCGGACATCCAGCGCTACCGCATCGGCGCCAACTACCAGCAGGTGCCGGTCAACCGACCGCTCTCGCCGGTGAACTCCTACTCCAAGGAGGGCGCCATGCAGTACGAGTTCCCGCACCCGGCGCAGGCCGAGTACGCCCCCAACACCCTCGACGGCCCGGTCGCGGACCCGGCCAAGGCGTTCGACTTCGGTGACTGGGACACCAAGGGCTCGGAGATCTACCGCGGGGACGTCTCGCCGCACTCCGACGACACCGACCAGGCGCAGGCCACCACGCTCTACCGGGAGGTCCTCGACGACGCGGCCCGCGAGCGTCTGGCGTCCAACATCGCCGGTCACGTGAGCAAGATCGACCCCTCGGAGACCGAGCTCCTCGAGCGCGTGTACGCCTACTGGGCGGCCGTCGACCAGGGGCTGTGCGAGGCCGTCAAGGCCGGCGTCGAGTCCGGTCCGCGCGGCAACCACCGTCGCCAGGAGTGACCACTCCGTAGCCGAGCATGTTTCGGTCGAGCACGCGTCGGCCGAACTCGACTGAGACGAAGGGCCCGATCCCGCGACCAGCGGGGTCGGGCCCTCCTCGTGCGCCGGCTTCCGGGGCCCCGTCAGCCGCCGCGGACCAAGGTCAGGGCCCAGTCAGCCGCCGCGGACCACGGTCAGGGCGTCGTGGTCGGCGATAGCCCGACAGGCCCGCCGCATGAGCAGGGCGAACATCTCGTCACCGCGCGGGGTCCGGGTGCCGTACATCCAGCCGAAGATCCCGAGCACCGGGGTCTGGAGCAGCCCGTAGACGTAGTCGTCCCAGCAGGTCTCGAGGGAGTACCCGGTCACCCCGTGCCCGACGAGCGCGCGGTGGTAGTCGGCCACGATCCCGCGTTCGGCGGCCCGGCGGTCGGCGACGTCCAGGCTGGAGCCGAGGAAGCCGCCGAGGTCGCGCCCGGGCAACCCCACCGTGAGGGTCTGCCAGTCGCAGGCCAGGGACGGCCGCTCCCCGGAGGGGTCGATCAGCATGTTGTCGGCGCGGTAGTCGGCGTGCAGCAGCGCGAAGCGATCGGACCGCCCGTTGGCCCAGTCCGCGATCAGCGGCGCGATCTCGGACAGGATCCGTCGCTCGTCGTCGTCGAGCCGGTCCCCCAACTCGGCGAGGAAGGCCTCCAGCGCCGGCCCGCCGAGTTCCTGGAGGGTGACGTTGTCCTCGGCGGAGGGGCAGGAGAGGCCGTCGATGCCGCGCAGTGCCGGATCGCACCAGCGCGGGCCGTGCAACCCGGCCAGGTTGACCGCGCAGTCGCGGGCGTCCTCGACGGTCAGCCCGGTGAGCTGGTCGCCCTGGACCAGCGGCGCCACGTCGTCGAGCACGAGCGTGAACTCGCCCTCCCGCTCCCCGAGGGCGGCGAACCGCGCCCGCGGAACCCGCACGGCCACCGTCGGCGCCAGGTCGCGGTAGAACAGCACCTCGCTCCGGTAGACGCCGTGCAGCAGCGGCCGCATGCCCTCGTCGGGGTTCGGGAGTTTGACGAACAGCGTCGGCGGGAGCCCGTCACCGTCCACGTGGGCCACTACGCAGCAGCCGATCTGGCCGGTCCCCACCGCCTCGGTCCGTGCCGACCGGACCTCGGTGCCGAGCGCCCGGGTGAGCCACCCCGCCGTCACCTCCTCCGGCGTGCAGACCACGGAGGCGCTCGAGTCGACGCTGGTCATGTCTGGGGGTCCTTCCGCAGGTGGAGACGTCCGGGGTTGGGTGCGAGATGGTCGAACCGGCGGGGGTCCCGCCGGCGATGCCAGGCGGCCAGGACCGGGGCGAGCTCGTCGGGGGTCGCGCCGTGCAGGACGACGGAGTCCGCGCCGAGCGCGAGTTGACCCTCGATGCGGTCGGCGCAGTGCTCGGCGCTGCCGACCGCGGCGCAGGCGAGCCACTCGTCCGGGAGCACGTCGCGGGCGTGACGCAGGATGTCGAGGTCGTCGGTCGCGTCGAGCGCACCGGAGTGGGCGGACAGGCGCTCGTCGGCGCGGAACCGCTCGAGGCCCGCCGGGTCCCAGCCGTTCACCCGGACCAGCACATCGCCGTACCCGGTGAGGTAGGTGGCCAGGCGGCCGACGAGTTTGCGCAGCCGCGCGGTCTCGTCGAGCGAGTCCTCGATGGTGGCCATCACCGACCAGATCCGCACCTGCGCCGGGTCGCGGCCGGCCCGTTCGGCGGCCTCGCGGACCAGCCGGACGGATCTGGCGACGGCGGTGTCGGACATGAAGGTGTGCAGGACCACGCCGTCGGCGATCCGTCCGGCGAGCCGGAGCGAGTTGTCGCCCATGGCCATGAGCAGCACCGGGATGTCCTCGTCGAACGAGGGGTCCTGCACGAGATAGGGATAGCTCCCCGCCGGGCCGTCGTGCCCCGCCACCGACCCGCCCCGCCACAGGGTGCGGTAGATCCCCGCCGCGTCCTCGAGCTGCGCCGACGTGACGTGGGGCAGGCCCATGATGTCGAACAGTATGGGGATGCCGCGGCCCAGCCCGAAGGCGTACCGCCCGCCCGACATGCGGTGCAGGGTCGTGGCCATGGTGGCGGTGACCAGCGGATGCCGGGTGTTGTGGTTGGTCGCCGCGGTGCCCACGCCGATCCGGCTGGTGGCCGCCACGGCAGCGCCGGCCATCACCGCGGCGTCCTTGAGGGCGAACCGCTCCGACAGCAGGATCGACCCGAGTCCCAACTCCTCGGCGCGCGCGGCCTCTGTGATGAGGTCGGCCGGCGACGCGCTGTGCCCGGCGAGTCCGTAGCAGGCGAGCTCGGGCATGAGGTGGGCAGCTGCAGCGTGGGGCATGGGCGCCTTCCGGCGGTGGATGGTCACGCAGATATTGAGTGACAGGTGTCACATTAGCCCGCCTGCGGAGTCCACCACCGGGTGTTGCCGCAGACGCCGTCGGCCCGGTGTGGGTATTGCTGGGTCCTTGGGCCGCGCCGGGCCGCGCCGGGCTGCTGCGCCGGGCTGCCGCGCCG